>JADJGJ010000004.1:300000-429637 GCA_016708105.1 Crocinitomicaceae bacterium | reverse complement strand
GGATAAAGAAAATGATAAATTAATATTCTAAATCAATATAATATGAAATTAACAATTTGTATACTGACAGTTTTATTATTCATTTTTAGTTTTGATTCACACGGGGTAAATTATAAGAAAATTGATTATAATTCCCCAAATAATGGAATTGATTCAAATGTAATATTTCCTTATAAGTTGAAAGAACCGTATAAAAAATATCAGCTTCCTCAAATCCTGAATGAAGTATCAGGACTAACAGATGTTGATTCCACCCATATTGCATGTGTACAGGACGAAATCGGCACTGTATTTATTTATAATTTTGTAATTGACTCTATTGTTTTTAGCCACAAGTTTGATTCAATCGGAGATTTTGAAGGACTAACCTATACTGGCAAGTCACTCTTTATTTTGCGAAGTGATGGGCAATTAACCGAGTGGAGTAATTTCGATCCAAAAAACGGGGGAACATCTATTAGACAATATATGTTACCACTTATAACTTCAAATAATGAGGGACTATGCTTTGACGGAAATTCTAACCGCTTGTTGATTGCTGCTAAAAATAAACCAAATAATCCTGAACAAAAATCAGAACGATTCATCTATGAATTTGATTTGGAAACAAGAAAACTCAATCCAATGCCAGTTTACAGTATTAATACGCTTTATATGGGTGCTATTGCTGAGAGGTACAACATAGAACACAATGATACAACGAAGAGCGGAAAACTCAGGCCCTTCAATTTTAGGCCAGCAAGTCTATCTATTAATCCAATTACTAAAGACATTTATGTAATTTCCGCAGCAGACAAATTACTTGTTGTAATGGACATAAATGGAACCATAAAACACATGGAGAAACTCTCGGCTGAATTGTTTGCAAAAGCTGAGGGTATAACATTTCTCGCAGACGGGACAATGATAATTACCAATGAGGCTGCTGGAAAAAGTCCAACATTACTCGTATACAAGTTGAATGGAAACTAAAAATAAAAGCACGAACGCACAATCGAGTAGCCCGCCCTACTCCCAAATGGGAATAGGGTTAGGCTCTCACACCACCGTACAAGCGGGTCTCGCATACGGCGGTTCGTAAAGAGATGGGTTTAGATTAAAATAAACATCCAACAAAGAATCGTAGCCTTTTTGTTTTAAGCGTTTCAGCGTAATTGTAGTGATCAAGATAGGGCTTTGTGCAACTGCCCAACCACCTTTTCTCGTTCTGCTCCACGCGTAAGCGTGATCGTGGTCAATTCCTAAACGAATAAAATTCTTTCTCTTTCGCTCGGGTTTTTCCAATCGTGCCAAATGCAATAGCGAAGACGATTTCTTAACCACGAATCAGCGTCACGCAATTTTCCATGAATACTGGTACCTCGAAAATAATTGAGCCATCCTCGTTGTACTTCATTTATTTTTGAAATGCGTTCTGCAAATGTGAGTGGTGAAGTTTTTCGGGTGATTGATTTTAGTTTTTGTTTAAGTCTGATCCATGCTTTTTCATCTACCGTCAATTGATATTTACCTTTGTCGCCTTTGATGTAAGTTGGTACAAAACGAAATCCAAGCATTGAAAATTGAACGGGTTTTTGATGCCGCTTTTTTCTTCATTGATAGTGAGGCGGAGTTTTGTTTTTAAAAAACTGAGCTACTTCCTTCTTCACTGATTTTGCTTGTGTTGCGGTTTTGGTAAAGATGCTAAAGTCGTCGGCGTATCTTACAAATTTTAATCCTTTTTGTTTAGTTCTTTGTCCAACTCGTGGAGCAAAATGTTTGACAAAGTGGACTCAGCGGACTTCCCTGTGGAACTCCTTTTCTGCGTTTGTAAAGTTTGCCCTTGATTTGTATAGGCGCTCTTAACCACTTGCGGATTAATGCAAGTGTACTTCTGCATTTTACTTTTTGGCAAATTAAATTTAGTAAAAGGCAGTGATCAACTTCATCAAAGAAATTTTTCAAATCTACATCAACAATATACTGAAATCCGTCGTGGATATTTTGCCACGCTTTGCCTACTGCATTACGTGCATTTTTATTTGGACGAAATCCATAACTGTCTTTGTGAAAATCTTTCTCAAACAAAGGCATTATCACTTGTGAAACCGCTTGCTGGAGCAGTCTCTCTGTGGTGGTTGGTATTCCTAACAAACGTGTTTTTCCGTTTGACTTTGGAATCTCAACCCCAAGAATGGGTTTTGATTTGTACGCTCCTTTTTCAATTCTTCAAGTAAAGAAAGTTTTTGCTCACGGAATTTATCCGTCAGCTTTTCTGTCGGGATTTTATCCACGCCAGCACTTCCTCCATTTTTCACTATTTGTTGTAGTGCTTTTTGAAGATTGTAAGGATGTACAACTTGTGCAATCATTCTTGGTTTATTTTGTTCTTTTCCTGCTTTCGTTTTCGGTGGCTATGAAATAAATTTCAGTCCATTCAAAATTGAAAACCTATTTACGTTCAGTCCTTCCTTCTTTTGTGAGACCATCTGTGTTTTCCAATTTTTCGCACAGCTCGTTGCTTAAAGTACTATGACCTCTGCTGACTTCTTCATCGCTAACTCGTAGCATTGAAGACCTCCCCGGTAAGAGCGTGTTCCTTGCGTCGATTCCTGTTACATCTACTAATTAAAATTTCTTGTGTTCTTTGGACTTCACAATGGTGTGCTTGCTCATCCATTTTAATTAGCCTCTTATGTACTTCATGTTCTTCAGTACCAACTTTTGCAGGCTCGCTTCCTTCAGTGCTGAGATCACTCTCAACCACCTTGCGACTTGCTAAATTTTCGGAACGTTACTTCCGCAATTAAGGAACTTTCATCCTCTGGAACTTTTCACCCACCGTTTGCTTTTCTGAAATTTAATTTGCACTTTTAAACTTTTTGAATAGCTTGCGGCGGGTGCGCTACCGCTCATGCGGGGCGCACACAGCACCTACCCAAAAGTGGCGGTTCAGTGGTTATATGAAGATTTGTACTTCGTATAAAGTTCATCGGTAGCAGACAGTTTTAGTCTCCGAAATCGCCACCTTCGGGTAGCCGCAAAACGTTAACATTAATTGAGCGGTTTTTGCGCAAGGGGCAGACCAAAAATTAAAAAAATAATTGCGCAAAAATGTTTTTGGTTTTTCTTCTTTTCTTGCAACTAAAATCTATTTCTCATCAAGCATTTTTTTTGTAGGACTGGTAAGCGGAATTTTTGTTTGCTCCCATTTCTTCCCATTGCGCGGGGCGGACTGGTTTGTAGAATTTAATTTGTTAGTGTCGCTTACCAATTCCCCTGTCAGGACTCAAAACCAAAAAGCCCAGTAACCGGGCAACTAATGTTAACACGGGTTAAAAATTAATTGCGCCAGCGGGCTCCTCACCTTTGTGTTTCATAGAAATTGCGCCAAGCAAAAAATTTTTAACGCAAGACAAATTAAAAATTTGTTTGCTCGGCTTGTGGGTTAACATCAAGTTCAGTATCTTCGATCAACAGCGGCGCAACTAATTTTAACCCGTTTCCGTTAACATTAATTGAGCGGTTTTTGCGCAAGGGGCAGACCGGAAATTAAAAAATAATTGCGCAAAAATGTTTTTGGTTTTTCTTCTTTTCTTGCAACTAAAATCTATTTCTCATCAAGCATTTTTTTTGTAGGACTGGTAAGCGGAATTTTTGTTTGCTCCCATTTCTTCCCATTGCGCGGGGCAGACTGGTTTGTAGAATTTAATTTGTTCGTGTCGCTTACCAATTCCCTTGTCAGGACTCAAAACCAAAAAGCCCAGTACCCGGGCAACTAATGTTAACACGGGTTAAAAATTAATTGCGCCGGCGGGCTCCTCACCTTTTGTGTTTCATAGTTAGTCCGCCAAGCAAAAAATTTTTAACGCAAGACAAATTAAAAATTTGTTTGCTCGGCTTGTGGGTTAACATCAAGTTCAGTATCTTCGATCAACAGCGGCGCAACTAATTTTAACCCGTTTCCGTTAGCTTGCATTTAAAAGGAAACCAAAACATGAATCGGTTAATAAAGTATCTGTTCAACTTTGTAGTATCCGGACTCATAGCGTGGGGCGCGTTTGTAGACTTTGCTCTTTGGGTAGCTGCTCCATTCGGAATATCAAAACAAGACTCACTCAGACTTCTGAAGGAAGGAATAATTGAAAAATCACTTCACCACATTCTCATCGGACTTGCGGTTATTATAGGTCTTACTCTCTCAACTTGGTTCTTTTTCGGAAAAAATAATAAACCATATAACAAGACCGACTTGATAATTATCATTACGCTAAATATTCTAATCATTGCAACTGGACTTTTTATCGGAATAATTACCGCACACAACGGACTCTCGATAGAAATAGACAGACGCTATTCGTAGAAAAACGTCAAGCTAACACCACATAAAAGTAATAGCGCTTCGGTTCTCCAATTTTAAGTGTTTCATAGCGGCAGCGCCGCACAAAAAATTTTTAAACACAGAAATTTATTAAAAATATTTTTGTTCGGCTTGGTGGGTTAGCATTAAGTTCAGTACATTTAATCAAGGTTGCGCTACTACTTTTATGCGTAGTCCGTTAACATTAATTGAGCGGTTTTTGCGCAAGGGGCAGACCAAAAATTAAAAAATAATTGCGCAAAAATGTTTTTGGTTTTTCTTCTTTTCTTGCAACTAAAATCTATTTCTCATCAAGCATTTTTTTTGTAGGACTGGTAAGCGGAATTTTTGTTTGCTCCCATTTCTGCCCATTGCGCGGGCGGACTGGTTTGTAGAATTTAATTTGTTAGTGTCGCTTACCAATTCCCCTGTCAGGACTCAAAACCAAAAAGCCCAGTAACCGGGCAACTAATGTTAACACGGGTTAAAAATTAATTGCGCCAGCGGGCTCCTCACCTTTTGTGTTTCATAGAAATTCCGCCAAGCAAAAAATTTTTAACGCAAGACAAATTAAAAATTTGTTTGCTCGGCTTGTGGGTTAACATCAAGTTCAGTATCTTCGATCAACAGCGGCGCAACTAATTTTAACCCGTCTCCGTCAGACTGTCTAAAAACCTTCCCGCTTTTTTCGTAACGTTTTCAACTTTTTTCATGTCGATAAGTTGATAAAAATGACTTGAATTTGGTGATGAATTAACGTAGGTTTACTTCATGAAATTTATACAAGGAAAAGACAGAAGTCAGACAGAATTTTTCTGTTTAGAGCAAGCCGTTTCTGATGACAATGAAGTTCGGTTGATTGATTTGTTCGTTCATTCAATTCGGCTTGCTGATTTTGGATTCAAGATGGAATTTATTGAAAACGGAAGACCGGCGTACCATCCTTCTGATTTATTAAAACTTTTTATTTACGGATATTTGAATCGTATTCGTTCATCAAGACAACTCGAGAAAGAATGCAGAAGAAACATTGAACTCATGTGGCTCATGAAAGGACTTGCTCCTGATCACAACACGATTTCAAATTTTAGAAAAGATAATCCAAAAGCCATTCAAAAAGTATTTCGGTCAACGGTTGAGCTGGCTAAAAATTTTGAACTCATTGGCGGAAAATTACTCGCTGGTGATAGCACTAAACTTCGTGCACAAAACTCAAAGAAGAATAATTTTAATGAGAAAAAAATAGAACGACATCTTGCTTACATTGATGAAAAACTAAGCGAGTATAGTGCTGTACTGGCAAGTGAAGACAAGGATATTACCACTGAAGAGAAATCAGAAATTGAATCAAAAATCAATCAGCACAAAGAGAACAGAACAAAGTATGAATCCCTTCAACAAGAACTGGAACAAACCAATCAGGTCCAAATATCTACATCAGATCCTGATAGCAGACAACTGCTAGTACGCAACAATATCACTGAAGTTGGCTACAACATTCAAACCACCGTTGATGCAAAACACAACATTCCCATTGATTTTAAAGTAACCAACAAGAACGACAGCAAAGCAATGGGAGCAATGGTTCGCAGGGCCAAAACAATTTTAGGCTCCAGTGATTTTACCGCACTTTATGACAAAGGATATCATACAGGTAGTGAATTTGAATACGCATTTAAACATGGAGTAGAAGTTATTGTAGCTGCGCCAGATGTTGCCTCGCACGCACCGGACATTGCATTTGATGTAGAAAACTTTCATTACAACAAAGAGCGTGATGCATATACTTGTCCTGCCGGTGAACAACTCAAAACAAACGGAAGTTGGTACACTAAAGCGCATGGAAAAACCATCAATAAAATAAAACATTACAAAACAAAAGCCTGTTTAAACTGTCGCTTTTTTGCTCGATGTACGCGCAACAAATCAGGCAGATTAATTGAGCGTACAGAGCATCAAGATCTCATAGAAGCAAACAAAAAAAGATTGGATCAAAACATGACAACCTATCGTAAAAGACAAGCCATTGTTGAGCATCCATACGGAATAATAAAACGACAATGGGACTTTTATTACATTCTCACAAAACGAACAATTAAGCATGCCTCAGCAGATGTTGGATTTATTTTTACAGCATACAACCTACGCCGAATTTTTAATTTGATTGACAAAATCACAATCAAAAAGTTCCTCCTGGAACTTGACCATTTTTTTCATTCCATTAGAAAGCATTTTAAGCAGATTTTCAGCACGATTTTTTTTGTCAAACACCAATTCACTTTTATAAAATCTCAAAAAATCATCGCTTAAAACTCATTTAATTGATTAATTTTAGGTTAGTGGTTATCTCAAAAGAGGTTTTTGGACGGACTGCCGTTAGCAGCAAGCCTAAAAAGACTGATAATACCTTAATTTATGTAAATTATTTACATATTTTAACTAAAAAAGACTTATTTTATATTTTTTTGTTTCTATATTTGCAATCCAATTACAAATTAGGGCAAAAAAATGATAATCAATTTTAGTGTTCAAAATTTTGGCTCAATAAAAGACAAGCAGACATTGTCTTTCGAAGCTGACAAGTCTCAACACCTAGAGGACTATTTCATTATAAATTCTATTAATGGGTTACGACTTTTAAAGCTTGGTCTTATTTATGGTGCAAACGCGTCAGGAAAAACTAGTGTTCTGAAAGCGCTAGATTTTTTACGAGACTTGGTTCTTGAGCCAGAAAGTAAAAAAACAGGTGAATTAAGTTTCAATCCATTTCTTTTTGATCAAGCTACTCTCAATTCCCCATCAATATTATCAATTGAATTCATTCAAAATGAAACTAAATATTTCTATGAAATTGTATTCAGCAAAAAGGCAATTTTAAAAGAAGAGCTAATTAATTACAACCCAACAAAAGCCTCCGTTTTTAAACGGACAACAGACTTTGAAAAGCAGTTTTCAGAGATTAAGTTTGGAAGCAAAATAACAATTGACAAATCATTCAAAAAAACTTTAGAATCTAATACGCTTTGGAATAATTCTGTTTTAGGAGGGTTTCTGAAAACCAATATTGAACTTAAAGAACTTAAAGAAGTAACTGATTGGTTTTCTAGTTATTTAAAACCAATTGTCCATACAACTACAGAATTAGATGGCTATGTTACATCAGAAATTGAATCTTCTGATATAAATAAAAAAGATGTTATTTCTATTCTTAAAAAAGCCGATTTCAATATTTCAGATATAATAATTAATAAGGAAGAAAAGGATATTCCTGATGGACTAATAGACTTTCTTGAGAAAAATGCTAAAGCACCAGTTGAAAGAGTTAATGAACTTAAAAACAAAGGTAAGATAACTTCATTGGACATAGAATTAGAACACACTGTAAATGGAAGTAAATACAAATTACCTTTTGAATTTGAATCGCAAGGAACTCAAAGATATTATGGATTTGCAGGTTTGCTAAGTTTACTTATTAGAGGTTCTATATCAATTCCAATAGACGAACTTGAGTCATCCTTACATCCCGATCTTTTTACACATTTTCTCTTATCATTTTTAATTAACTCAAAAAAATCTCAACTAATTGCAACAACTCACAACAGAGAGATATTAAACAATAAAGACATTTTCAGAAACGATTCAATTTGGTTTACAAACAAGAATGAGAGTTGTGCAACCGAATTATATTCACTTTCAGATTTTGACAGTTCTATTATTAGAGATACTAGCAATGTATACAATGCATATAAAATTGGCAAACTTGGTGGCGTTCCCAATTTAGGGGATTACTACATTGATTTAGATAATGAGAAATAAAAGACAAATACCTTTTAAAGGAAAACCGAAGTTTGCTATTGTTATCGATGGCGAAACCGAATTTTGGTATTTGCAAATGATTAAAAGAAATGAAAGGCAGATTAAAGTTGATATAAAACCGGAAATCCCTCAAAAGAAAAAATTATCAGACCAATACTCAAAAGTAATTGAATTATCAAAAAGCTACGACAAGGTATACTGGGTAATTGACTTAGATGTTATTTTAAGTGAGTCGTTATTAGTTAAAAAAGGGAATACAAAAGCAATTGATGCCCTCACTCAATACAAAGGAGTTATTGAAAATAAGCACAAGAATGTAATTGTGGTAATAAATCAACCTTGTCTTGAATTCTGGTTTTTAATTCATTTTGAATTAACTGCACAGCAGTTTTCAAACTGTGATGAAGCAGGAAAAAAGCTAAAAAAACATCTAATAGATTATGCAAAGACAGAAAAATATTTCACTAAACAAAACAACGATATCTACATAAAGTTGAAACCGTTTTTAAAAACGGCTATAGCTAATTCAAAAAGTTTACCAGCTTTCGACAAAGAAAATCTCAATAAAGGTGTAAGCGAAATGTTTAAACTTTTTGAAGATATAGGATTAAATTAAAGAAATGCCTACTGCTAATCGAGTAGACGGCTCCGCCAGATTCGTCTGACGGAGTTCGCCTCTCACACCACCGTACAAGCGGGTCTCGCATACGGCGGTTCGCAAGTCATCAGATAAAATGCTCTTTACACCATTCTATCTTATTCGGATACTTTAATCAGGAGCTATGTCGAAACATTCTCAAGTTTATTTCCCGAAAACTTACGTTCAGTCCTTCCTTCTTTTGTGAGACCATCTGTGTTTTCCAATTTTTCGCACAGCTCGTTGCTTAAAGTACTATGACCTCTGCTGACTTCTTCATCGCTAACTCGTAGCATTGAAGACCTCCCCCGGTAAGAGCGTGTTCCTTCCGTCGATTCCTGTTACATCTACTAATTAAAATTTCTTGTGTTCTTTGGACTTCACAATGGTGTGCTTGCTCATCCATTTTAATTAGCCTCTTATGTACTTCATGTTCTTCAGTACCAACTTTTGCAGGCTCGCTTCCTTCAGTGCTGAAATCACTCTCAACCACCTTGCGACTTGCTAAATTTTCGGAACGTTACTTCCGCAATTAAGGAACTTTCATCCTCTGGAAACTTTTCACCCACCGTTTGCTTTTCTGAAATTTAATTTGCACTTTTAAACTTTTTGAATAGTCCCGATAGAAATCGGGAGTGGTGCGCTACCGCTCATGCGGGGCGCACACATCGGTTTATCGTAATGGCGGGTGACGTTCTTCGTAGAAACATTTGTGCTATACTTGAAGTATGTGCTTCGTATAGACATTTGTGGTAGAAATCCGCCACTAGGCAAAGCGGCAAGTCGTTACCGGTAATACCTCGAAAAATCCTCCCTCACAGAAAAATAATTCATTGACTATTTGGAAAATGTTACCTAATTAGCTAACTTTGTTTCGTGGAGAAAAACCTAACAGAGAAATCTTTTACTATAAGAGATATTATCTTGACTTTTTTGAAAAGTTAAGACCAGAAGTTAAGAAAAAGTTCAACTGGACATTACAACTCATATTGTCAATAGACAGAGTACCTGAGAAATACTTTAAACACTTAACTGGCTCGACAGGTATTTACGAAATAAGAGTTGAAGTTGGGTCTGAAATTTTTAGAGTATTTGCATTTTTTGACAAAGGACAAATAATAATATTAGCAAATGGCTTTCAAAAAAAGACTCAAAAGACACCAAAGAATGAACTTGAATTAGCAGAGAAACTTAAAAAACAATACTTCAATGAAAAAGACAAATAAAAATTTGACCTCGTTTACAGAACACTTAGACAAGCAGTACGGTAAACCTGGGACAAAAAAGAGAGAGAAATATGAAGAAGAATTTGAAGCCTTTAAACTCGGAGTAATGCTTCAAGAACTTCGTAAAGAACAAGGTATGACACAAGAGCAACTTGCAGACAAATGTGGCACGACCAAGACTTATATATCACGCATAGAGAATAACGCAAGCGACATTCGACTTTCAACACTTATGAGAATAATAAGAGAAGGTTTAGGTGGACACTTGAAGTTGAGTGTAAATATATAAGGTACTTACCGGTAATCGAGTAGCCCACCCTACGCCCAAATGGAAATAGGGTCAGGCTCTCACACCACTCCCGATTTCTATGGATTATTAAAAAAGTTTTTGTTCCGCTTGGTGGGTACTTTTAAGTTCTGTACATTTAATCAAGGTTGCGCTACTACTTTTATGCGTAGTCCGTTAGACTGTCTAAAAACCTCCTGCTGAGAATTAAATATTCGGGTAGTGATCCATGAAAAATTTCATATATTCGATTCTCAAGAGGCAGATTTTGGTTTTTAGACAGACTGCCGTTATAGGTAATGCGCTGACCCGTGAGAATTAAGGAAACAATTTATAAATATCTTTGCGGTGGACAATTCTCGCAAAAATTACTTTTCGACCTTCGTAAAAAAATCCCACTCTATAGTCGCCTATTCGGACTCTATAAGCTGACTTGTGACCAACAAGCTTTTTTAAATTAGGGATATTATTTAAATCGCCTTCAGACTCCATTAAGCGAATTAATTTTGCGACATTAGTTTTTACAGACTTCTGACTAATGTGATCAATGTCTTTAGAAAATTTACCTAAAAACTCAACTTGCATTGTTATGACCTAAGTTTATTCATAACACTCTCTCTGCTGACCTTTTTTGTTTTATCAACAGACTTAAGCATTTTTGACAAACCAATATCTTCCAATTCTTCTTCTGTCATAGTTGCAGACAAAATTCCAAGCTTCTTAAGTAAGTCATTAATAAACTTAAATTCAGTTTGACTTTTGGGAGTAATAACCATTGCTTTCATGATGCGAATATACGAAAAAAAAGACAATATATTTTACTAAAATTAGCAAGGAAACCCCTTTGCAAGACGTCCCTGTGTGCAGCGCACAACCTATAATCGAGTAGACGGCTCCGCCAGAATCGTCTGACGGAGTTCGCCTCTCACACCACTCCCGATAGCTATCGGGATGCGGGTCTCGCATACGGCGGTTCGTAAGTCATCAGATAAAATGCTCTTTACACCATTCTATCTTATTCGGATACTTTAATCAGGAGCTATGTCGAAACATTCTCAAGTTTATTTCCCGAAAACTTACGTTCAGTCCTTCCTTCTTTTGTGAGACCTTCTGTGCTTTATGTTTTTTTTCGCACAGCTCGTTGCTTAAAGTACTATGACCTCTGCTGACTTCTTCATCGCTAACTCGTAGCATTGAAGACCTCCCCCGGTAAGAGCGTGTTCCTTCCGTCAATTCCCGGTACATCTACTGTATAAAATTTTGGCACTCTTTGGACTTCACAATGGTGTGCTTGCTCATCCATTTTAATTAGCCTCTTATGTACTTCATGCTCTTCAGTACCAACTTTTGCAGGCTCGCTTCCTTCAGTGCTGAAATCACTTTCAACCACCTTGCGACTTGCTAAATTTTCGGAACGTTACTTCCGCAATTAAGGGACTTACACCCTCTGGAACTTTTTTTCACCCACCGTTTGCTTTTCTGAAATTTAATTTGCACTTTTAAACTTTTTGAATAGCTTGCGGCGGGTGCGCTACCGCTCATGCGGGGCGCACACAGCACATTTGCAATAGGCGGGGTTTCGTGCTCCGCAGACACATTTGTGATTAATCAAAATTTGGTTCTCCGCATCAACATTTGTGGTGATAATCCCGCCCATCGCAAATCTGCAAAACGTTATAGGCAAGCGTAACAGACGACACAACAACCATTAAACTGACAGAAAATTATCGAAACGACAGGACGACATATAAACTTAACAGCGGACTTTTTGCCGACACGACAGCCCAACGCTTCGTGTTTTATTTTTTTTTCCACCGCACATTTTTTAAAAACAATTTTAACCAGCCGCACAAATGGCACATTTGGTTTTGCCCAACACACAAGCCGACCCTTCGCAAAACCAAAAGAGCCATTTTTTGCCAACGCACCTATTAGAAATATACCCATGAATAATTATATTCCAATATGAGTAAAACGATACCGTTAATAGAACTTTTTACAGACAATTTCAACATACCTCATTATCAGCGTGGCTATCGCTGGGAGACACAAGAGGTAACTGAACTACTTGATGACTTATGGAATTTTTGCAAGGACAGGGAAAGTGGAGATTTTTATTGTTTACAACCTATTGTTTTGCAAAAAAATATGAAGGGAGGTTTTGACGTGTTAGATGGACAACAAAGGCTTACTACACTTTATCTGCTTTTAGTTTATCTTGAAGATAAAAGAAAAGAGGATGGATATAACCAAGCTTTGTTTACTCTCAACTATGATACAAGACCGAAATGTGAGAAATTTCTGACGGAAAAAATTTTTACAAAAGAAATAGATGATTCTAACATAGACTTCTTTCACATCTGCAATGCATATATGAGCATTGATGAGTGGTTTAAAGAGGAAAAACATCGTGGAGCAAAAGCAAGGTTAGTGCCAATTTTAATGGATAACAATTCTAAAGGAAATAGAAACATTAGATTTATTAGATACGAGGTAGAAGAAAAGGTTAATCCAATTGATGTATTTATTCGGTTGAATGTTGGCAAAATTCCTTTGACAGATGCAGAACTTACAAAAGCTCTTTTGTTGCAAGGCGACAAATATTCTAAAGAAGAATTTGAGTTTGTCAAAAAGCGTTTGTTTCAAATTGCGTCTGAATGGGACAATATTGAATATACACTGCAAGAGGAAGAGTTTTGGTATTTTCTTAGCAATAACAACAATGACAAGCCAACACACATAGAATTTATATTCAATCTGATTGCAGATAAAATTCAATCTGAAAAAAAATATTTTGAAAAGAAGCCATTAAAACATTCAACCTTTCTAATCCTTTCAGAGTATTTGCAAGACCTACTTGAAAACGAAGGTCATACAAGAATACGGGCGATAGAAAATATTTGGGAACAAGTAACAGAGTATTTTGAGTATTTCAACGACTGGTTTCAAAACAGAACACTATTCCATTTTATAGGTTTTCTTATAGCTACAAGAAGCTATCAAACTATTGACTCCCTTATTCTAAAATCAAAAACCCTTTCTAAAAAGCAATTTGAGAGGTTTCTCAAAAGTGAAATTTCAAAAATGATTTTGATAAACAAAAAAAGAACAGATTCAGACGGTAATGAATATCAAGTTCAATTAGAAAATCTCAATTATGAAAACGAAGACCAAAAGACAAATGATAAATCCGAAATAAATAGAATCCTTTTGCTGCATAATGTTTATACTACAATGAGAAGTGAAAAGGAAAAAGCAAGGTTTCCATTTAATCTATACAAACAAACAAAGAGAAATGAAAAATGGAGTTTGGAGCATATTCATGCTCAAAATTCTGAAAGCATAAATAAACGAGTAAATCAAAACTCATGGCTTGACGACCATATAAAATCTTTATCAAGTCAAAATAATTCAGATTTTGAAGAACTAATAACAAGAATGCAAGTGCTTCGTAATGCAGACGAAATAGAAAAAGACGATTTTGAAAAAATGGTAAGCGATATTTATGCAACCGTAAATAACATTTCAGAAGCTAAAGAATTGAATGTTCATTCAATTAGTAACTTGTGTTTAGTTGATGCAAATACGAATAGCCAATTAAATAATTCAGTATTTGATGTGAAAAGAGAAATCGTAAAGCAAAGAGAATTAAGTGGTTTTTACATACCTATTTGCACAAGGAATGTGTTTTTAAAAGCATACACAGAATATCCAACTAACAATGCATATTGGACGCAAAACGACAGAGAAGATTATTTGAAGAACATTAAAAATACATATGAATACTTTGTAAATACATCAAACAATTAAAATGAAATTTACACTACACGAATTATTGAACCAGCACAAAATTGTAATCCCTCAGATCCAAAGGGATTACGCACAAGGAAGAGAAACAGAATCCGACTTGCGTAAAAATTTTGTAGGTAAAATAAAGCAATCATTATGCCCTAATTCAAATTCATTAAACCTTGATTTTGTTTACGGTTATACTGACAAAGTGAATAAAGAAGAAACAATTTTTATTCCGTTGGATGGACAACAAAGATTGACAACTTTGTGGTTAGTACACTGGTATTTAGCACCACGCCAAACTACTGAACTAAATGGAGAGGAAGCCAATCATTTGACTGAAGAGGCTAAAAGTTTTTTGTGTGGCTTCACATATGAGACAAGAATATCTTCTAAACGCTTTTGCGACAACCTAATTACACAAGCACTTTCAAATTCAGAAAATGAATCTCTAAGCCAGATAATCAAAGATGCTTCTTGGTTTATGGCATCATGGAATAACGACCCTACAATTGCTTCAATGCTGAATATGATAGATACTATTCATGAAGAAAAGTTCGACAAAACAGAAGCATGGAAACAACTTCTTAAAAATAAAAAAATAACCTTTGACTACATTGATATAAAATCCGAAGAGTTTAAGCTCACAGACGAACTTTATATTAAAATGAATTCAAGGGGAAAGCCTTTAACCCCTTTCGAAAATTTCAAAGCTCAATTTTCTGGTTTGCTTTCTTCAAAAGATACCGACTACATAAAGGAAAAATTAGCTTATCAGAATACTAGCGTAACTTATCAGCAATACTTCGCTTTTAAAATTGATAGTGTTTGGATGGATTTGTTCTGGAGTTACAGGGATAAAGTTGACACGAGTATTGACGATTGCTTTTTAAATTATATCTATTTTGTTGCAGAGTTTTTATTTTTCAAGAACAATCCAACAGCGACAAGTGCTGATGTTAAACTTGATTTTGAATTTCTCAACAAAATTTTTTCCGTAAAAAAGAATATTGATTTCCTGTTTAATTCCTTTGATTTTCTTTCTGAATTGAAAGACATTGAAGCATTCTTTAACGAACTGTTCAAAGGCCTTTCAAACTTTGATAATTCTTCAAAGGATTATTTTTTAAGAGCAATTACTAACTCAAGTTTTGATGTCAGGGACAAAGTAATTTTATATTCAGTATTAAGCTATTGTATAGCTAAAAAGATTAATACTGCTGATGATAGTTTGAAAAGCTTTATAAGACTTATCAGAAACCAACTGCTTGCCGTTAGACAACCAAATCAAACAAAACGAATTGAATTCACTTCTAACCTGCGTTTACCAAGTGTTTCTGACTACTGCAAATTCATTGATGGATTTTTGAATTTGATAGTTGCTACCAAACAAAAAACGGTATATCAAATTTTTGCAAGCAATGATTTAAGTGGTTTTACAAAAGAAAATATAGGAATTGAAAAAGCGAAGGCGGAATTGATAAATGCTAATCCAACTTTAGTAAAAAGTATTTTTGCTGTAGAAGAGCATCCATTCATTCAGGGTAATACCGCAAACTTCAAACTAAACTCTAAAGATGCTGCAAAGAAAATTGATTCCTTCCTTTCAATTTGGAGCAGTGAAGTTGAAAATTCACTAATTATTCGAGCCTTTCTAACAGTAGGAGATTATTCTGTAATAACTCACAGCTATTCGTCTTTAGACGATATTTGGTATTTTGGCAGCATTGGTTATTGGAACAGAATTCTAACTGCAAATGATAAAACAGAAAGAGAGAAAGTATCTGAAACTCTTGACCTATTTCTTCTATCTTACGGAATTGCAATAGGCAATTCAGCTGCTGAAAAACTTCAATTTATAATTGACAACTACAAATCCAAAACAAAGGATTGGCAGTATTACTTTATAAAATACAAAACAATTACAGATAATCCATATATAAAACTGAATGTGTTTACTTGGCAAGATTCAGAAGGTTTTGACATAAATCATTTAGGTAATTCTGGAAACCAACCATTACACTCCTACCATCTCAACCCTTATTTAATTGTTCTTCACCAACTTATAAATATGAATGATAAAGTCAAGCTTCACTACGGCAGATTTACCGACACGAGCTATTTGAATATTCAAGACAAGGTCATTATTAAATGTGTAAAACAAGGATGGAGAATCTCTCAACTTGAAAACTTTACAATCAATAAGAAACTAATTTCAAAATATAATCTTACAGTTGATGGTGACTTCTTAATATTAAATGAAACCGAACAATTCGACAGAATAGAAATTGCAATCGAATTGATAAAAGAATTGATAAAATAACATAAACAACGCAATTTGCAAGCACAATTATAAACCGCAAAACCAAATGAGCCAATTTTTAGCCAATTTTAAAATTGAATTCATACATTAGTGTACTAGAATAAATGAATACATTTTCAAACATAAAAGAATTAGTTTCTGCTCTCAACCGAGAGCATAAATTGCTTAGTGAAATGTTTAAGAAGCGGAAATCCGCTTCTTATAAATATGAGTATGCTCTTGATTTGGTTGAAAATGATGACAACAGAATTCAATATCTTTTAAGCCGTTCGGTAATACGTCAAAATGGTAATAACCTTGAAATTGATGACGAGTTTCTGCAGTTCTTTGAACTGGTTTTGGATGCCAATGAAGAAATTAACACATCTTACATTAATGACAATCTTGAAAAAGTAAAACAAAATATTGATTATTACTTTAACGAACCAAATGAGCAAAGAAAATATGAGTATTTGCGAACAGTCAAAAATACTCTTAGAAAATTAGGCACAATTACTTTAAGAAATGTAGTTGACTTGAAGCGAAACATTGACAACACTTTCAAAAACGAACCCACTTTTAAAATCAAACGAGCAAAACTTATAAATCTTGACAATAAACGAAAAGACATAACGAAACTTATTGCACAAACGGAAAATCTCATAGCTGAAGATGATGTTACATTTTTCAATATGGCAACAGATGAGGAATTAAGAAGAGTAATTGTTCTCCTGAAAATCCAATTAGGAAAATGCACTCATAACCTAATAGAAATTGAAAGACAGATTATTGATTTCTTAAACCAAATCCAGCATCAAAGTAATGTAATAGAAAAATTGCGTTTGATAAAATATTTGAAAGACCAATTTATTCTTGAAACAACAACTGACTTCAAATCAATTTTAGCTCAGACAAATTCCGTAATATTTGAACCTAAACCTTCATATCCTGTTAAACTATCTCTTGAATTTTTGCAATCAGACGAAGAAGCATTTGCAAGCATTCTGAAGATTGCTAAACGTGTAAAAGCAGGTGTAAGCTTGAAGCGACCTGTTGCTGAAAAAATTTCAAGTGAGTATTTGGAAACACAAATTGAAGAAGAAATTCAAATCAATCTAGAAGAAGTAAAAAATGGATTTGTAGCTTCCAGCTACAACCTTTTTGATTTCTTAATGAATTACAATTTTGCCAAAGAAGTTTCATTTGAAGAACGTGTTACAATTTATTGCCAGTTGATTTCACAGTATGAAAACGTTTTTGAAATAACTGACAAGTTTGAGGGAAGAAAGGAAATTGAATTCGCAATGGTTTATCCTAAATAGAAAAAAAATGGAAGTTCCAATTCAAACAGCCGACATATTTAAAATCCTAAGTAAAGGACAATTCATTAATTCAAACAGCTCCGCAAAAGCCTTAAGTGACTTGTATAAAGTAATAGAAGATGAAGAAAACTTTGAAATTCTATATGACTATTTCAAAAATATAAATTTCACCTTGGAAAAAGGAGACGAATATTACTATTTCAGCAGACCTGAAAACAAAGTTGACCTTGAAACCAAGATTGAAACGGCTTTTAGATGGATTGACATAATTGATTTCCTTAAGACATATGACAACTCTTTCAGCTCGGGCTATCGCTTTTCTCCTTCAGACATTCTTGTAAAAATTAAAATTGATGCAGAGTTAGAAACGAAATTGGAAGGACTAAAAAAACACACTGATAAAGAAAAGCATCAAGATATTCTAGACAAAATTTTAAAGAAACTAATAGACGATACTTTCATAGAGCTTGAAAACGAAATAACACACCAATACAAGGTTTTGGCATCTTTCAAGTATCTTGAACAACTTATTTTGACAATAAATATACCCGAAGATGTAAGAAATGAAATACCTGAATAAAATAATTTTCATAAACAGTGCTGACAAATCCATCAAGTATGCAGAAGTAAATCTTGATGGAAATGTTCATTTTATTGGAACTCAAGGAGTCGGGAAAAGCACTTTGTTAAGAGCTATTCTATTCTTTTACAATGCAGACAAGCAAAAGCTAGGAATACCGAGAGAGAAAAAAACTTTTGATGAGTATTACTTTCCTTTTCAAAATTCCTATATCGTTTATGAAGTGCAAACAGAAAATGAATTGTTTTGTGTATTAGCTTTCAAATCGCAAGGTAGAGTTGCTTTTAGATTTTTTGATTCAGCTTTTGACAAAAACTTTTTTATTGATAGTGAGGGCAGGGCTTTTGATAGTTGGGACAAGACTAGAGAAACTTTTGGAAAAAACATAAGCTACACAAAGACTATTCACGTTTATGAAGAATATCGAAACATTCTGTACGGTAACAACAAAGGTTTGTCAAGCGAATTCAGAAAATATGCTTTGATTGAAAGCAAGCAATATCAAAATATCCCAAGAACGATTTCTAATGTTTTTCTAAACGCAAATTTGAGTGCTGAGTTCGTAAAAGAGACAATTATAAAATCACTAAATGAAGAAGAAATAAAAATTGACTTGACTACCTATTCTCAAACTCATTTGAAAGATTTTGAAACCAATTTGAACGACATAAAGAAATGGACTGACAGGAATCGTAACGGTGAAAACCAAGTTGAAAAGCAAGCTGACAATGTTTCAACAATTTATTCGGCACTAAAATATTTGGAGAAAAAGAAAGCAGAGTTAGCTTCTCAATTGGGTTGGGCTATGAATAATGTAAAAGAACAGCAACCGAAAGTTGCCGACCAACTTGTAGTTGAAGAACTGAAACGAAATAAAGTAAGAACTAAACTAAACGAACTTGATAGTGTATTTGACAAGAAGAAAGAAAAGACCCAAGAGCAAATTGGAAAATACAAAAGCAAACTTGACGAAATAAAAACCAAGCGTGATGAATATACTGCTTTGAAAATTGAGATCATCCTTGAAAGAGTTTCAAAGAAGATTTCATTGGAATTAGAGAAGAAAAATCTCACTGGTGAAAAGGACATTCTCACTTCTAAGTTTCTTGAAATACAAAAACGATATGAGTTACAATTAGGGCAATTAGAAAGCCAGTTGAAGGAATTTGAAAACAGCAAGCAAACTGAAAAGAATAATGCACAAGCGAGTTTACTACACTTCAAAGAGGAATTGACTAAGCAATATGATTTGCTGTATGATGAAATAAGAAAGCAACACAAGGAAGAACTTGAAGTAGCCAATGCACTTGTAAAAGAAAAAGACAAAGCAATTACAAGCAATAGAATCAAGCGTTCAGAAGTAAAGAACACAAGATTTTATGAAAAGGAAATTGAAGGGTGCAATGCTGACATTAGAAATTTGAACTCCGCAATTTCAAAAGCAGATAATGCAATTCAACAAGCAACAGAGAAAAGTAAGAACATTCAAAAGGAATGGTTGCTTGAAGAAACAGGAGTTAAGGAGGACACAAAAAGAAAAGTTGAAAAGCAAACCGAACTTCAAACAAAACTGAATGAAAATATTTCAGCCATTGATACCAAGATTGAGAACAGTAAAGATTCTCTTTATGGTTGGTTGAATGAGCAAGTTCCCGATTGGGACAAGACAATTGGAAAAGTAATTGACGAGGATAATGTTTTGTATAAGTCGGGATTGAATCCAAAGAAAATCTCAAATGGAGATTTAAGTTTTTTCGGAATCAGTATTGACACAAATGAGATTAGCAAAAAGGTTAAGACCGTTGCTGATTTGCAAAAAGAGAAAGATGATTTCAATAACCAAATCAAAACTATTCAGCAAGTCTTAGTTGACTTGAATTCTAAGTCAAACGAAGAACTTGAAAAACTTAGAAGAAAATTTCAGCCGAAAGTAAAAGAGCAGAAAGAAATTGTTGACACCAACAAATATCAAAGCGACCAGAACAAAATAAAATTAGAAGAAGTTGGAGTTCGATTAACCGACTGGAAAACCAAAGCAGCAGCAGATCAGAAAGCGGAGTTAGAAATTATTGACAACGCAATTTCAAAGTTGAGTGAAGAAAAAACAAATGCAGAAGAACAGGTTCAAAAGATTGATGGAAGCATTGCAAAACTGATTGATGCAAAGAAGAAAGAGAAAGAAGGAAAAATAAAAACGGAACAACAGAAACTTACAGACACGATTAGCAAAATTGATTTGCTAATTCAAAGTGAAAAAACTTCAATCGGTAAAAAGGAAGCAGAATTAAAAGTCAAACAGAAAAAAGAACTTGACACAAAAGGGGCAGACACAAAGCGAATAGAGGAAATTGATTTGCGACTTTCTGTAATTGACCCCGAACTTATTTTCATTGATAACAATAGAGATACAGTTGCCGTTTACAACAATGACAAACGAGAATTGTTTGACAAAGAAGATGAATTCAAAAGCAAGAAACTTTTATTTGATAAGCAATTAGAAACAGAGTTAGCAAAGCATAAGCAGCATCAAGAAAAGTTTATTCAAGACATCGGACTTCACAACGCAGAAATAGAATCAATTGGAAAAACTCTTTTAGGTTTTACTACAGACTTAACAGCGTTTGACACTTTCACAAAAACAGATGTTTACCAATCAGTTGAAACATTCATTACTGAATACACCGATGAAAACAAAACAGAATTTACTTGCTTCTTTATTATTGGAGAGTTAAACACAGCGGATAATACAATTACTAAAAGATACATTGAACTTCAAGAAGCAATCAACAAGTTCACTGGTAATTTTCAAGAGAGCAATCTTTTCAGTTTCAAAATTAAGTTTACCGAAAGAGTAGAATACTTTGAGTTTGCAGAAATGTTAAAGGAGTTTATTGACGAGCATAAACTTAGCGAGTATAAGACAAGGGTTGAAGAAAGGTTCTCTCATATTATTCGCAGAATTGGTATTGAAACAGGTGACCTTATATCTAAAGAGGGGGAAATAAGTCAAGTGATCAGAGATATTAACAATGACTTTGTTTCTAGAAAATTTGTTCAGGCTATAAAAAGTATGGAATTGAGAACTAAAGAAAGTGCCAATAAAATATTTGGGTTGCTTGTTGAAGTTAAAAAATTCAATGATGAAAACCCATATAATTTAGGAAAGGCTGATTTATTTAATTCTACCGAACAAATAAACCAAAACGAAAAGGCAATTTCTCTATTAAAACAGTTGATAAAAGAGATGGCAACAAGTAAGGAAAAAGAAATTAATCTTTCAGATTCCTTTGAATTGGAATTTAGAATTGTAGAAAATGACAATGATTCTGGTTGGGTTGAGAAACTTACAAATGTTGGCTCAGAAGGAACTGATGTTTTAGTAAAAGCAATGATAAATATTATGCTTTTGAATGTTTTTAAAGAGAGAGCAGCGAAGAAGCATAAAGACGATTTCCGCTTGCATTGTATGATGGATGAAATTGGAAAGTTGCATCCTAACAATGTGAAAGGGATTTTGAAGTTTGCAAACGACCGAAATATTCTTCTGATAAACAGTTCACCGACTTCATACAATGCAACTGATTACCGTTACACCTATTTATTAGCAAAGGATTCTAAGAATGTAACAAGCGTAAAAAGGTTGGTGAGGAAAATTCCGAAGTTTGAATCTGAAAACCCAACCGAATCATTATGAAAGTTCCTGTCCATATCGCTGAAAAACTTTTACAGCTTTCGCAAGGCGAAAGTATTCCATCAAGTTTGGCAAAACATTCTTTGATTGAAGATTTAGTTTCAGAAGGAATAATTGAACGGAAAGGGAGAATTAAAAAATCCCTTTTGCTTTCAGACAACAAAGCCTTAAACACTTACCTACAAAATAATTATTCAATCAATGACCTTCAACAATATATTCAAGTAAGCAAGAAAGAAGAAGTAACAAGAAGCGAACTTGTAGCTGCAACATCTAATTCAAAGCATACAGGAGTACGAAGTTTCAAAGGATTTTTGGTTAACTGCTATTCTCCTATTCATGCAAAACTTAACGGAAAGCAAATCACACTCAATCCAGTTGACGGAACTTTCCAATTCATTTATGACTTTGAAAAATTTATTGTTTCTCCAGATATCACAATTGTTGGAATTGAAAACCCATCAAACTTTCGGAACATTGATAAGCAGAAACATTTGTTCACTGACATCAAACCGTTGTTTGTAAGTCGTTATCCTCAAAACCAAAGTAAGGACTTAATCAAGTGGCTGCAATCAATTCCAAATAACTACTTACACTTTGGCGACTTTGACTTTTCAGGAATTGGAATTTACCTGCATGAATTCAATAAACATCTTGCTGACAGAACAACATTTTTCGTTCCTGAAAATATTGACAAACTAATTGCTGACTTTGGAAACAAGAAACGATATGACGAACAGAAAATAAACTTTGAAGTAAAATCTATCAGAGAAGAAAAACTTTTGCAACTCATAGACACAATTCACAAATACAGAAAAGGTTTAGACCAAGAAATTTTAATCAGAAACTAAATATTTAACGCACTAAATGCTATTCAATAAATATCAATACAATCCCAACGGACTTGTGAAAAGAGGTTATTCTCAAAGCACAGTTGCAATGAGTGAAGCGGGTAAAGGATATTGGGTAAAGTGGATATTGGGCATTGACAAATCCGACACCAAAGCGAAAATTTTAGCTGATAAACTTCGCCACTTACAGAAGGCAAGACACATAGCATTACCCGACATTATTGAATACGGTTTTGACGAGGAGCAAAATGCATTTGCAATTGTGTATGAACTTTTAGAAGGTGTAGAAATTTTTGAGAGCAAAGTTTTTGAACTTAAAACACAAGGTGCAATTAGCGGACTTCTTGACCTTGCAGATTGCTTGAAAGAATTGCATTTGAAATTCAAAATCAATCACGGAGACATTCACCCTGCAAATATTCTAATCGACAAGAACGGGCAATTCTACCTTGTAGATTTTGGACTTGCAGACATCACAAAAACTTTAAGCCAAACAAAAGAACTTGAAATTTTTGCAAGAGGTTTTGCAGCACCAGAAAAACTGAACAAACTTGTAAAGGGTTTTCCGTTTCAGGCTGACATTTTTTCAATCGGTAAAGTTGTTGAATGGTTTTTTGACGAAAGGCAAATGGAACTTGCGGAGGAATATGCTTTTCAGCTTCAAAGGTTACTTGCAGAAAACCCTGTTGACAGACCGAATTGGCAACAAGTTATTGATACATTAAAAAACTTTGCCGTTGCTTCGGAAACGGAAGCTGTTCAAGTTGGTTTTCGTTCTTCCAATGGATACGAAATATTAGACCTATTAAATTCATCGAATCCAATTTTTGATATTTCACCAAAGGAAGGAGCAAACTATTTGCTTGACGTTATTATTGGTAATTGGCTTTGTGAAGGTGTTATTTGGGTAAAATCAGAAGATAAGTTGCTATTCAATAGCATAAAACCACTTAATTCACTTGATAGTAAAATTGTAGAAAGAAAAATTAAGGACGGTAAAAAATTACCTTTTAAATTCGTTTACACCGTTGACTATACACATAATAAGGCAGACCTCACACCCCATTTCCAAAAATGGTTTGAGCAAAAGAAAAAGCAGGTTTCACTTCGTGAAAACCGCAAAGCCGTAAGAGAAGAACTAAATTTTTATCGTGAACTACTTGAAAAGGAAAAAGAAGTTATTGCCAAAAATTCTTTGCGACTTCAATACTCAAACTATGAAATAAAAGGTGATGAAATAATTTTTACAATTAAACAAAACGACAAAAGTAGTAGCTTTGGTTTTGTCTTAAAACATATTGAGGACGGAAATGACGTAAATTCAGAAGGCTTTGAATATGTTGTTTCCGCTAATGCTGACAGAAAGCAAAACAAAGAAACAGTTGAGTTTGCAGGGAAGCCCTACGAATTTCATACAAAAGATATGCTTCTTAAAATCAAAGATTGCGAACGCTTGAAAAAAGACAGCATTCCGCAATCGGGATTTTTGTTTGAAAACACGAACAAAAAAGAAGAAGAAAAAAACAGGCAACTTGATGCCATTAGAAAAGTTGATAAAAACGAAGTTCAAAACCCTGACTTAATTTATTTTCTTTTCAAACCTGACGAATTACCACCTATTTACAATAATCATTCGGACGATTTGCTTGTATTTCAGAAAGACACAAGCGGTAAACCGCTTGTTTATTCATACAATCAAAAACGTGCTATTGAAAATGCTTTGCATCGCAGTCCGCTTTCAGTAATTCAAGGTCCACCCGGAACGGGAAAAACAACCGTAATTACAGAAATCGTTTTTCAAATTCTTGCACAAAAACCCGAAGCAAAAATCCTTATCACCTCGCAAACCAACAATGCGGTTGACCAAGTTTTGGAAAATCTTTTGAAAAACGAAATTCCGATTTTGCGTTTAAGTGGAATTACAAAACCAAGAATACAAAGTATTCGCAAGCATACGTTAGACCGAAAATTGGAAGGTTGGAAACAACAAGTTCGTGAAACAGCCGAAAAGAATTTCAAAAAAGAAGAAACAAAGTTTTTAGAAAGTTTAAAGGGAAAAAATCCGTTTGCTGTTTCAATAACTGAAATCATTTTTAAACAAAGCGATTGGAAAAAGGCAAAGCAAAACATTGAAAACATTGTTGGAAGAGTTCAAAACTTAAATCAATTACACAATTTGCCAACCGAAAGAGAAAGTGCAATTGAAAAGATTGAAGAAGTTTTGCAGATTGATTTGACAAGTTTTTTGAAGTTGCACGACTTACACAGAGATTGGATTGTTACAATAAATTCTTTGGACGAAAAAAGTGCAATCAATCAGAAACTCATAGACAGCATTCGTGTAATTGGTGCTACTTGTAACCATATCGCAGCTAAGAAATACGCCAAATACAATTTTGAATTTGATTATGTGATAATGGACGAATCAGGTAAAGCAACAACTGCCGAAGCTCTTGTTCCTATTATTACAGGCAAAAATCTAATTTACGTTGGAGACCACAGACAATTGCGGCCAATGCTAACCAGCACAAGAGAAGTTGAAAGTTGGCTTCGTGAAAAATTCAAGAAAGAAGCAGGGGAATTAGAAAATTGGGAAGATTATTTCAATCGTCCGAGTTTGTTTGAGCAAGTCATTACAAATATTGATTACGACTACAAAGCACAATTAACAGAGTGTAGGCGTTCATCAGCCGAACAGGTAAAACTTACTTCAAAGTGCTTTTACGAACCCGAAGGCGATGAACCGATTGAACCTGTTAGCAGAGAAATTTCAGCAGAACACAATTTGCCTTTAGCAATTGATAGTTCTTTATTTTTTATTGACATTGGAAGTCATTACAAAAATGAAAAAGACAACAATTCATCGTCTTTGAATAAAGAAAGTGCGATAATCATTCCAGAAATTTTGGAGTTGTTGAACAAATACGAAAAGGTAAAAGATTATTCTATTGGCGTAATCACAGGCTACACAGCACAATTCCGTGAACTGAAAAAGAACATTGATAAAAAGCGTTTTCAAGGTAAAATCAATTCGATTTGTAAATGGAACAAAACTGAAGATAAACTTACAGTTTCGGTCGTTGACCGTTTTCAAGGTTTAGAACGTGATATAGTAATTGTGGATTTAGTAAAAAGCGGTGCGGGGCTTGATTTAGGTTTCTTGGAAGTTCCAAATCGTATCAATGTTGCGTTATCACGCCAAAAGAAACTGCTCATAATAGTTGGTGATTACCACGGTATTATCAATGCAAAGACAAGACGTTTAAAGGGCGAAAAAGCCGCTTTGCAAAACTATTTGGAACTACTGAAAAAAGATTGGATTGTTAAATCCGAACAACTAAACGGACTTTTTAAATGACAGAGGAAGAAGCATATAAACAACTAAAAGATAAAGCCCCAACAGGTTACAGACTGAACGAATTAATTCAGTTTAGCTACCCTGTTCGGAAAATTAGATTAGACGTGCTTGTAAACAAGCAGCCAGACGGCTCTTTGGTAAAAGTTTACAATGTGCTTTTGCGTGCAATTCAAGCAGGTTTTTCATCACAAGACAAATTATTTACGTTTTTAGGTTTGGGACAAACAGACGAATTTGTTTTGCGTGAATTGTTTACGTTACGTGAAAAAGGTCTTGTTGATTTGGTTTCTGAAAAGTGGATTGTAACAGAAGAAGGCGAAAAATTTATTCAAGACGAAAAAATACTTCGTATTGAAGAAAAAGAAGAATTTGAGTTTTTGATTGACGGAATTTCGGGTGAAATAATGTCGGCACGACAAAACAGAACTGAAAAGAAACTACTGAAAAGTTTAGACCCAGAAGTTAAACTGTCAAACCGAAACCCCGAACTTATTGAAGGCAAATTTCAGCAGTTGGCAGACACTTATAAACAAGACAATGAAAACAAGGCGTATTTGATAAGCTTCGCTTCTGACGACATAAAATACGACTCTAACGATTGGTGTAATTTTTGGCTCATAGAATACATTCCTGACAGAAAAAGCAATCAAGAACCAAAATTAGAAGTTAGGAATTTTGAAACGCTAAAAGAAATCAAAAGTTTGACTTCCAAATTCAATTCTGAATATCGTCATTACATTTATTCGCTTAGTAGTTCTGAAAGGACAGAATTTGAAGAAATTACCATAATTCACGAAGAACCAAAAGTTCAATCACAAACAGACGATTTAAGCACTTTGACAATTTGGGAAACTAAACAGAAATTTATTGAGGCGTTGAATAACGTAAAAGAAAAAATTCTGATTGAAAGCCCTTGGATAAAAAGAGCAACACAAGAATACATTCCGCTTTTTGAAAAGCTTTTGAAAGACAAAAAACAACTAACAATACTTTACGGAATTAGTGAAAAAGACGAACACGACATTTATACATTGAGAAAAGTTGAAGAATTACAAAAGCAACACAAGGACAAGTTTAAACTTATTCACTTGCCGACACACTTTGCAGAAATTCAATCAAGGCTGACAGGAACGCACAGAAAACTTGTTATCAAAGACAACGAGTATTACATACACGGAAGTTTTAACTTTTTGTCATTTGGTAAAAACGAAAGACAACAAGTTGCTAATGAAGAATCTCTTTTAATTTCAAAAGACGTATCTAAGAAATGGGAACAAGTAGCAAAAGAATATTCACTAAAACTATGAGCCAACTCAATTTGCAAGCACAATTAAAAATCGCACAAGCCTACACTCGACCCAAGTTTTTAATAGAGCTTGCAAAGCCGACACAAAAGAAAAATTGTTTTTAAAAAATTTCCAACGCTTCAAAAAAAAATAAAACACCCGACACACAAGCCAGACAAAAAAGCACTCGACAAATGACACAAACGGACGACATAAAAATGGTTGTAACCCACGACAGACAAGAACGCCAGCCTATAATCGAGTAGCCCGCCCTACTCCCAAATGGGAATAGGGTTAGGCTCTCACACCACCGTACAAGCGGGTCTCGCATACGGCGGTTCGTAAAGAGATGGGTTTAGATTAAAATAAACATCCAACAAAGAATCGTAGCCTTTTTGTTTTAAGCGTTTCAGCGTAATTGTAGTGATCAAGATAGGGCTTTGTGCAACTGCCCAACCACCTTTTCTCGTTCTGCTCCACGCGTAAGCGTGATCGTGGTCAATTCCTAAACGAATAAAATTCTTTCTCTTTCGCTCGGGTTTTTCCAATCGTGCCAAATGCAATAGCGAAGACGATTTCTTAACCACGAATCAGCGTCACGCAATTTTCCATGAATACTGGTACCTCGAAAATAATTGAGCCATCCTCGTTGTACTTCATTTATTTTTGAAATGCGTTCTGCAAATGTGAGTGGTGAAGTTTTTCGGGTGATTGATTTTAGTTTTTGTTTAAGTCTGATCCATGCTTTTTCATCTACCGTCAATTGATATTTACCTTTGTCGCCTTTGATGTAAGTTGGTACAAAACGAAATCCAAGCATTGAAAATTGAACGGGTTTTTTGATGCCGCTTTTTTCTTCATTGATAGTGAGGCGGAGTTTTGTTTTAAAAACTGAGCTACTTCCTTCTTCACTGATTTTGCTTGTGTTGCGGTTTTGGTAAAGATGCTAAAGTCGTCGGCGTATCTTACAAATTTTAATCCTTTTTTGTTTAGTTCTTTGTCCAACTCGTGGAGCAAAATGTTTGACAAAAGTGGACTCAGCGGACTTCCCTGTGGAACTCCTTTTCTGCGTTTGTAAAGTTTGCCCTTGATTTGTATAGGCGCTCTTAACCACTTGCGGATTAATGCAAGTGTACTTCTGCATTTTACTTTTGGTAAATTAAATTTAGTAAAAGGCAGTGATCAACTTCATCAAAGAAATTTTTCAAATCTACATCAACAATATACTGAAATCCGTCGTGGATATTTTGCCACGCTTTGCCTACTGCATTACGTGCATTTTTATTTGGACGAAATCCATAACTGTCTTTGTGAAAATCTTTCTCAAACAAAGGCATTATCACTTGTGAAACCGCTTGCTGGAGCAGTCTCTCTGTGGTGGTTGGTATTCCTAACAAACGTGTTTTTCCGTTTGACTTTGGAATCTCAACCCCAAGAATGGGTTTTGATTTGTACGCTCCTTTTTTCAATTCTTCAAGTAAAGAAAGTTTTTGCTCACGGAATTTATCCGTCAGCTTTTCTGTCGGGATTTTATCCACGCCAGCACTTCCTCCATTTTTCACTATTTGTTGTAGTGCTTTTTGAAGATTGTAAGGATGTACAACTTGTGCAATCATTCTTGGTTTATTTTGTTCTTTTCCTGCTTTCGTTTTCGGTGGCTATGAAATAAATTTCAGTCCATTCAAAATTGAAAACCTATTTACGTTCAGTCCTTCCTTCTTTTGTGAGACCATCTGTGTTTTCCAATTTTTCGCACAGCTCGTTGCTTAAAGTACTATGACCTCTGCTGACTTCTTCATCGCTAACTCGTAGCATTGAAGACCTCCCCGGTAAGAGCGTGTTCCTTCCGTCGATTCCTGTTACATCTACTAATTAAAATTTCTTGTGTTCTTTGGACTTCACAATGGTGTGCTTGCTCATCCATTTTAATTAGCCTCTTATGTACTTCATGTTCTTCAGTACCAACTTTTGCAGGCTCGCTTCCTTCAGTGCTGAGATCACTCTCAACCACCTTGCGACTTGCTAAATTTTCGGAACGTTACTTCCGCAATTAAGGAACTTTCATCCTCTGGAACTTTTCACCCACCGTTTGCTTTTCTGAAATTTAATTTGCACTTTTAAACTTTTTGAATAGCTTGCGGCGGGTGCGCTACCGCTCATGCGGGGCGCACACACCGCATAAAAAGTAATAGCGCTAAGGTTCTCCAATTTCAGTGTTTCATAGCAGCTGCGCCGCACAAAAAATTTTTAAACACAGAAATTTATTAAAAATATTTTTGTCCGGCTTGGTGGGTTAGCATTAAGTTCAGTACATTTAATCAAAGCTGCGCTACTACTTTTATGCGTAGTCCGTTATGCCGCACCGTTAGAGAATCACACTAAACTCGCAAAATATTATACTAAGACCATGAAAACAAAAATATTATCAGTATTTATCCTTTTTCCATTATTTATCTTTGGACAATCCTCCGCAAGAGATAGTTTTGAGTTGAACTTCCATTTTAACCGGTCAATTGAGAATTTTAAAAACATTCAACTATTTTATATTGCTGGAACAGGAGTTACAAGTTGCCATTTTAAAATTGATTCATCAGAAAATAATTCCAATTATTGCAAAGTAAAGCTTTACGGAGAATATAGATACTTTGGCGGTGGAAACTTTATCTTTCCAACTTTTATTCTTTCAGAAACCAAAAATGAAAGCGTTCAAAATTATTTAATTCATGTTGATTTTTCAGCCCAAAAGAAACCCAACAATGAAATAAATGAACAAAAGCCTGACGTCATTCCTATAGAGTTAACCCCATCTCTACCATTTATTGAACTGGCTAAAAATGAAGATAAGAGTATTGTTATTAAAAACTTTCAATTTCTTACTGAATTGCAATCGATAAAACAAAATGAGTTTATGTTTATAGATTTCTTTAATTGGACAAAAATATTTGCCAATTAATAGCGAACAGCTAACAGAGAATAAGCTTTATAATTGCAAATATCTGTTGGTCAAACGGTAGTATACAGAAACAAAAGCCATGATAAAACAAACCGAAGAAAACAAAAGGCGGCAGCATAACACACGTTTGGCAAAAGAGCCGAAATCTTGGTAACGAAAAACGAATAATTGAAATCAAAACGATCTTGAATCGCAATTAAAAAATAATTTAAAAATCGGCTCCTTCGCCAAGCGTGGGACCGTTATGCCCAATGCTATGACGACCGTGCAACAAACAAACATTTGACCTATGGACAAAGCAGCAAAATTTAAAGTTGACCCAGCACTGACTAAAATTCTGGGAGAGAGTTATACTTCTGTTGAGGCAGCTATAAAAGAGTTGGTTGACAATTGCTATGACGCAGACTCTGCAAAAGTTTCGGTTGACTTTCCTAATCCATTTGACCATTCAAAAATTATTATCACCGACAACGGGGACGGTATGACACCAAATGAAGTTAGAGAACAATATTTAAAAATTGCGAGTAGCAGAACTTCACGAAAGGGCGACACCACATACGGCAGAAAACGAAAAGTAAAAGGACGAAAAGGTATCGGAAAATTTGCAGGACTTATGATTGCAAGTTTTATGGAAGTAAAAACAAAAGCACGAGGACAGGAAACAACAATTGTAATTTCAAAAGACGACATACTTGGCAAGGACAAAGACCTTGAAGCAATTGAATTGCCAATAAATTCTATTCCTTGCAACAAGGACGACCACGGAACAACAATTACATTGACAGGGATAAATCAAAATTTCACTTTCCCTAATCCCGAAAAACTGAAACAAATTTTATCAAGAGAGTATTTACGTGAAAACGATTTTGCAGTAACTGTAAACGGAGAAGAAGTTAGCGTTAAGGATATTCCAGGACAAAAATTTGAAAAGGAAATAACACTTTCAAATGGTCAAAAAGTTACAGCAGTTGCGACAATTACAGACAAAGCACATAAGTATCACGGAGTAAATTATAGAGTTGATGGAAAGGTTGTTGGCAAGCCAAACAACCTTTTATCAGAAAATGAACTTATCCCACAAAAGGTTCAAAAAAGATTACACGTTGAAGTAAATGCAGACTGTTTATTAAACGACACAACCGCAGACTGGGGCGAAATAAATGAGAGTAGTAAACTGAAACAAGAAATTGAAGAAGCATTGCAAGGTTGGATGGTTGACAGTTTACAAGAAGGTTGCAAACAAGAAATGACACTTGCAAAAGCAAGGCATCAAAAAAAGATTAATGCATACTTATCAAAACTTCCTGAGTTTAGACAGCAGTTTGCGAAAGCGGCACTTGAAAAAGTTATTGAAAGATTTTGGACTGAAGACGACACCAAAATTGATACGATTATTTCAGTAATGATTGATGCTTTTGAAAAGGGGCATTATTGGGCGGTTTTAGAAAATATTGACCAAGCGGACGACCATCATATTGAAAAGTTAGCAGACGCTTTTAACGAATTTGGACTTTACGAAATTACAATGATGACACAACAGGCATCAGCAAAAGCCAAATTTTTGGACAAACTTCAAACTCTTGTTGACAGCCCAGACACATTAGAGGCAACAGTTCATCAAGCACTTGCAAACAACCTTTGGGTTTTTGGTTATGAGTATTCACATTTCATTTCAAACCAATCATTGAAAAAGGCTTGCGAACAACTTTGCGACAAAATTTATAAAGGCGAAAACGCAAACAAACGACCCGACCTATTTTTAGGAATGGCTTTTAATCGTGAACGACTTTTAATTGAATTTAAAAGACCATCTCACACTTTGACAAGAAATGACGAAGCCCAAGCACAGCGTTACAGGGACGAACTTTCAACAATGTTTCCAAACGACAGAATTATTGTAAAACTAATTGGAGGAGACACAGGCGGAAAAATAAAACAACAAAACAACGCCACGGACTTGACATATCACTCTTTCACAGAAATCATTTCTAACGCAAGAGCAAATTATGAATGGCTTATTAACGAATTGACACAATCAAATGGCTAACTGGACACTCACGACCGACAGAAGCACTGGGCATAATCGAGTAGACGGCTCCGCCAGAATCGTCTGACGGAGTTCGCCTCTCACACCACCGTACATGCGGGTCTCGCATACGGCGGTTCGTAAGTCATCAGATAAAATGCTCTTTACACCATTCTATCTTATTCGGATACTTTAATCAGGAGCTATGTCGAAACATTCTCAAGTTTATTTCCCGAAAACTTACGTTCAGTCCTTCCTTCTTTTGTGAGACCATCTGTGTTTTCCAATTTTTCGCACAGCTCGTTGCTTAAAGTACTATGACCTCTGCTGACTTCTTCATCGCTAACTCGTAGCATTGAAGACCTCCCCGGTAAGAGCGTGTTCCTTCCGTCAATTCCTGTTACATCTACTAATTAAAATTTCTTGTGTTCTTTGGACTTCACAATGGTGTGCTTGCTCATCCATTTTAATTAGCCTCTTATGTACTTCATGTTCTTCAGTACCAACTTTTGCAGTCTCGCTTCCTTCAGTGCTGAGATCACTCTCAACCACCTTGCGACTTGCTAAATTTTCGGAACGTTACTTCCGCAATTAAGGAACTTTCATCCTCTGGAAACTTTTCACCCACCGTTTGCTTTTCTGAAATTTAATTTGCAATTTTAAACTTTTTGAATAGCTTGCGGCGGGTGCGCTACCGCTCATGCGGGGCGCACACAGCACATTTGCAATAGGCGGGGTTTCGTGCTCCGCAGACAGTTTAGTGGTAGCCGAAAGTTTTGTGCTCCGCATAAAGTTCAGTGGTAAAAAGCCCGCCCATCGCAAATCTGCCAAACGTTATGTGTGATTTAATAACTCAACTCATTTGAATAAAATGACTAACTTCATTTAGTTTTGATTTCAAAGTATGGAAAATATAAATAAGGCAATTTGGAAACCCATAATCATTAATGAGGCATGGTACGAATCGGACACTTCTAAATTCGATGATTTAGCCCCAAGCTGGTACAATAAAAGAAAAGAATTTGAATCGGGGAAAGATGGCTACGAAGAATTCCTTACAAAGTTAAAACGGCAGCATGCAATTGAAACCGGTATAGTGGAAAAGTTATATGACTTAACTGAAGGAATTACTGAAACTTTAATAAAGGAGGGATTTGTCGAATCATACATTAGTCACAACGATACAAACATTCCTCCTAAAAAATTAATGGCTTATTTACATGATCATTTTGAAGCCATGGACTTTATATTTGATTTAGTTAAGTCGAATAGAGCTCTTACAAAAAGTTTTATAAAAGAACTGCACCATTTAATCACTCAGCATCAAGATTACACGGAAGCGATTAACACGCTAGGTCAACGGGTTTCGATTCCATTATTAAAAGGTCAGTTCAAAGTAACAGAGAATAACCCACGACGAGAAGACGGGACGATATTTTTATACTGTCCTCCATTACAGGTTGAAAGTGAAATGGACAACCTAATAGAAATCTATAATACTGAATCCGAAAAAGAAACAAACCCGATAATTCTTTCGGCATGGGTGCATCACGCATTTACCCAAATTCATCCCTTTCAAGACGGAAATGGCAGAATCGCAAGACTATTAGCAAGTTTAATCCTAATAAAGAACGGACTACTTCCATTTACCGTTAAACGATCCGACAAAGCAGATTATATTAGGGCATTAGAAAATGCAGATACTGGTAACCCGCAGGATTTGGTTTCGTTTTTTTCTACAGAGCAGAAAAAAAGTATTGAGAATGCTTTGAATTTTAAATCAGAGAAAAAACTCAACAGCCTATCCGAACTGGCCAATATATTTAATGAAAAAGTTTCCCATAGTGCTTCAGAGCGCAAAGCAAAAAGGGAAATGGAACTTACCACTAACAGGAACCTCGTTTTCGATGCCATATATGACATTATTGGTGGAATTAAAGTTGAACTCGATTCCCTCATTAGTTTTGCAAAAATTAGTATTCAAAGTTGTAAACCTAATGAAGATAAATTTTTTTGGCATACACGGCAAATAACCAAGTATGCAACTAACCACGACTATTTTTTTAACAGAAATCTTCCTCGTGGCTGGTTCGGCATTCACTTCACACTGCCTGACAATGCTCGATATAATTTAATTATTTCTGTCCACCATTATGGTTACGAAGATGATGTTTTAGCTGTTGGATCATTTTTGGAATACAGTTCAAAGCTCGACGAAAATGAAGAAGATAAAACCTTAATTCCAATTAATATTGAACCCTTTACTATCTCATTAGAAGGTATCAGCGAGCGAACTTCTAACAACCTGGATTCTTATATTCATGATATTCTAAAAGTAGGAATGACTTTAATTATCAACCAGCTCAACTAAACCACACATAATCGAGTAGCCCGCCCTACTCCCAAATGGGAATAGGGTTAGGCTCTCACACCACCGTACAAGCGGGTCTCGCATACGGCGGTTCGCAAAGAGATGGGTTTAGATTAAAATAAACATCCAACAAAGAATCGTAGCCTTTTTGTTTTAAGCGTTTCAGCGTAATTGTAGTGATCAAGATAGGGCTTTGTGCAACTGCCCAACCACCTTTTCTCGTTCTGCTCCACGCGTAAGCGTGATCGTGGTCAATTCCTAAACGAATAAAATTCTTTCTCTTTCGCTCGGGTTTTTTCCAATCGTGCCAAATGCAATAGCGAAGACGATTTCTTAACCACGAATCAGCGTCACGCAATTTTCCATGAATACTGGTACCTCGAAAATAATTGAGCCATCCTCGTTGTACTTCATTTATTTTTGAAATGCGTTCTGCAAATGTGAGTGGTGAAGTTTTTCGGGTGATTGATTTTAGTTTTTGTTTAAGTCTGATCCATGCTTTTTCATCTACCGTCAATTGATATTTACCTTTGTCGCCTTTGATGTAAGTTGGTACAAAACGAAATCCAAGCATTGAAAATTGAACGGGTTTTTTGATGCCGCTTTTTTCTTCATTGATAGTGAGGCGGAGTTTTGTTTTTAAAAACTGAGCTACTTCCTTCTTCACTGATTTTGCTTGTGTTGCGGTTTTGGTAAAGATGCTAAAGTCGTCGGCGTATCTTACAAACTTTAATCCTTTTTTGTTTAGTTCTTTGTCCAACTCGTGGAGCAAAATGTTTGACAAAAGTGGACTCAGCGGACTTCCCTGTGGAACTCCTTTTCTGCGTTTGTAAAGTTTGCCCTTGATTTGTATAGGCGCTCTTAACCACTTGCGAATTAATGCAAGTGTACTTCTGCATTTTACTTTTGGTAAATTAAATTTAGTAAAAGGCAGTGATCAACTTCATCAAAGAAATTTTTCAAATCTACATCAACAATATACTGAAATCCGTCGTGGATATTTTGCCACGCTTTGCCTACTGCATTACGTGCATTTTTATTTGGACGAAATCCATAACTGTCTTTGTGAAAATCTTTCTCAAACAAAGGCATTATCACTTGTGAAACCGCTTGCTGGAGCAGTCTCTCTGTGGTGGTTGGTATTCCTAACAAACGTGTTTTTCCGTTTGGCTTTGGAATCTCAACCCCAAGAATGGGTTTTGATTTGTACGCTCCTTTTTTCAATTCTTCAAGTAAAGAAAGTTTTTGCTCACGGAATTTATCCGTCAGCTTTTCTGTCGGGATTTTATCCACGCCAGCACTTCCTCCATTTTTCACTATTTGTTGTAGTGCTTTTTGAAGATTGTAAGGATGTACAACTTGTGCAATCATTCTTGGTTTATTTTGTTCTTTTCCTGCTTTCGTTTTCGGTGGCTATGAAATAAATTTCAGTCCATTCAAAATTGAAAACCTATTTACGTTCAGTCCTTCCTTCTTTTGTGAGACCATCTGTGTTTTCCAATTTTTCGCACAGCTCGTTGCTTAAAGTACTATGACCTCTGCTGACTTCTTCATCGCTAACTCGTAGCATTGAAGACCTCCCCCGGTAAGAGCGTGTTCCTTCCGTCAATTCCTGTTACATCTACTAATTAAAATTTCTTGTGTTCTTTGGACTTCACCTGACTTGTCCCTTTTAGTGCGGTAGATTTAATTTTGCAATAAGCTCCGTCATTTTCTGAAATTTAATTTGCACTTTTAAACTTTTTGAATAGCTTGCGGCAGGTGCGCTACCGCTCATGCGGGGCGCACACAAGGGCTAAAAAACATAACCTGACAAGTTCCTACCAAATTTTGAAACGTAATTACAAGGCTACGTTTCTTAGCCTCAACCGTTATAGGTAAGGCGGGCTGACATCATCCAAAGACAATTTATCGGTAAATAAAAGCATTTCGGTTTCAAAATAAAATCGGCAGACTTTCCGACACTCGAGCGACCACACTTCGACCGCTCAAAAAGTTTAAATTTTACCCCACCGCACTTTTTCGGCAAAGCCGTTTTGGCTATCCCACATTACAGCACATTTGCAAGCCCGCACAAGCCATCCCACGACCAAAGGCTTGCAAAAGAGCTGTAATCTCCCTACGCACCCGTAACAATATTGATACTTATAGTCCGTAGACTTATTTACATCTTTTACAGACCTTCGTCCTCAAATTTTAACAATGGGGACATCTTATTCAAAAGACGAAAAGCTCTTTTTGCAACAAATTGGAGATCGGATTCGAGACCTTCGAACCGAAGCCGACCTATCTCAGGAAAAGCTTGCCTTTGCTTGTGATTTAGACAGAACATATATCGGATCCGTTGAAAGAGGTGAACGAAATATCTCTGCCTTAAATCTCAAAAAAATTGCAAAAGCACTTAAAGTTAAACCAGCCGACCTACTATGAACAAAGAATTTAAAATACCGCCACGTTCTGTAAGTATGCTGACAGACCCCAATGTGCTTACCAAACACTTTTTAGAACTTGTTGGTAAACCATTTACAATAACTGGTAAAACCCGAACAGACGGTTCAAATATCAGAAAGCTAATTGCAGCGACATTAGAAAAATATAACCTGCCTGAATCGGCTGAAATAGGTCAGTTTGAAATTGTACCACCAAAAGGAAAAGGAGTCCCTAAAATAGCAAGAGAATTTATTGATACTTATATTGTAACCAGTGGTACATCATATAATCTGCAGGTTTGGAACAGAATTCCTGCTGCAGAAACCTTACTTATTAAATACGAATCTGGTGAAAGTCTTAAATGCACAGATGTTAGATTTATATTTGTAAGAATTGATACAGAAAAAAGTATAATCGCATCAGTTATAATTCTTACTCCTGAGTATATAGTTGAAAATTTTGGAAAATTTGGTCAACCAACGATCAAGCATCAACTCTTGATCTCAAGGAAAGTTCGAAAGGATATTTATGAGAGTACGGACAAAATCTTATCCTTTCCCGATTCCAAAAAACTCTCCTATTATATTCGACACGACTATTTGCCACCAAAATCAGGCATGGTAGAAGAACCAGATATTAAAAATCTATTTTCTATTGCCTTACTGAAAAAAATGGTAGCCGAAAAATTAATCGGTTTTAAGCTGAATGGTGCTGCTACTAAAAACAGAGGTCAGGCTTTAGAAAAGAAAACACTTGAATTGCTTGGATATGAGGTAAAGGAAACTGATTTGTTATATGGTGCTTTTCCCGACATAAGAAATCAATTATTGGAAGTAAAAGTGCAAGACAGTCCGACAGTAGATTTAGGCAAATTTTCTCCCGAGAAGGAAGAAATAGTAGTTACAGATTCCAATTTGACAACCTTTGATGTGCGCTATTTAATCGCGTTAACAAATCCTCAAACAGAAATAATTGAAGGAATTATTCTCTGCCCTGGCAAAAAGTTAGGGGAGATATTTTCATACGTTAGTGCTGAAAGTTATAAATGCCAAAGAGCTATACCAATGGCATTTTTTGAAAAGCATTACGGAAAGTGTGTGTTTAATCCAAAGTAAAAACTGGCTCGACACTAAATGCTTCTGCTACTTTTATTTCAAGACTATTTTCAAGCTTACTTATAAGCACTTTATCTTGCGCCTCATTTAATTTTTTTACTAAAGAGACAATTTCCTTCGCGACAGAGGAGTTAAAGTCGGGAAGCGGATATTTTTCAACGTATTGCGTAAAGTACCTTCTTCTTCCTGAGTATAGTTTATTATTAAAAACTAAATCGTGATACTTAGTCATTAATTTTGAATTAGCGACACCTTGAATCAACAATAATTTATCAATGTCCTTTTTATCTTGGGCAACGATCCAATAACAATTACCGTTAACAATTCTTCCACCTTTATCAAAATAAAATCTTGGGCTTAAACTTATATCAGGGAAAACCAATTTCGGATTTTTCCATTGATCGGGGTGGTGAGGAACCCACAATTCAAACCACTGACGCCCAGCCTCAATAAGATATTTTCTTGACCTTAGCTTTTCTTCGTGTTGTAAAAAATATTTTTTTGCTTTAGGATATTTTTCAATATCAACAGTTTGCTTTCCTCCATTAACTGAAATGTGCGGATATAGTACTTTTAAATTAAAATTATCCGTAGCATTCCACGGCTCAATATTTTCTTGCGAAATTAACTCTTTCAGCAACTCTTCCTCTGGTTTGGTTCCATTAAGCTCTTCCCACTTGTCGCTTATGAATACTTTATCCGCAGTAGATTTGATACCTACTTTTACCTTAAAAAAATCCTCTACTCGATTAGTTGAAGCCTTATCAATTATTGACACCCACTTCGATTCTTTGCCTGACAACATTTCCCAACAAGTTCCTGAACCGATTTCATACTTTAACAACCCTGCCGACTTTTTGTAACGCTTTTCATTTACTACAAAATACCCCGTCTGTTTACTATCTAACATCCCATATATGGATTCCATAGGAATTAAGTCGCCTTTATATCCGTTTAACTCTTCATAAACTTTAATAAAATTTGCAGGAGCAGGAGATCGTTGCTTTTTCTTTCTTCCAATGAAAATAGCAGGTAATACTGCCGCATCAAATAATTTGGTATCCCCTAAATCAATCAGTTCGATTATTTCATAATTTTCCGAAAGGTATTTTCTTACACTTTCGCCACTTTTCGTTGAAAGGTAACGATTGGAAGTAATCACGCCTAAAATACCACCATCTTTAAGGCTCTCAGTCATTGCCATTAAAAATGGATAATACAAATCGACTCTGCCTTTCAGATTAAATTTTTTTGCGAGTTCCTGCGCTTGTTCTGTTCCCAAAATTTGCGTTCTTACATAAGGCGGATTGGCAATTACAACATCAAAAGCCTTATTAATATTGGATTTTTCCGAAGAGAAGAAATCGAGAGTTCCTTGATCGTTCGTCAAATCAATGGCCTTTAAAAAATTTCCCTGTACAAGATTGTTCTTCCCTGAACCGAATTGCAACATTCTCTCTTTTGCTAAACTTAGATAGTGATCATTCTCATCGTAACCGGTTAAAGTAAAATCAATTCCTGATTCCGAAAGTTTTTCGCCAATAGATATTAGCAACTCACCTTCTCCACAAGCAGGGTCCAGTGCCTTGACATTCTTTACAGAAATATATTTGATTAACCTCGTAGCCAAGAAATCGGCAAGACCTTTAGGCGTAAAGGTTGCTCCTGTATTTTTTATTTGTTCCTTGGTTATCATCGGATTTTTAGGTTCAAAACAAAGATACTTATAATCATCAATTTGTCAACATTCAGACATGCAAATTATCAAAAAAGTTATAAACACTCCGACACTCCCTTTACACAGACCTTTGTGCCGAATACCGCCCACAATGGCAAGCACATTTGCAGCTTTAGATTAAGGAATGAGAGTTTTTGGCTGCAAATAAGCTTGCCATTTTTCCCACCCGCCTGTATATGCATAGCGTGACAAAAAATCCTTCCCTTCGGTAAAATTTAAACTGCGACCGCTCAATCCATCGCAGACAATGCTGACTCTAAACTGGGTGGACAAAACAAAACCGCCCTACCTATAATCGAGTAGCCCGCCCTACTCCCAAATGGGAATAGGGTTAGGCTCTCACACCACTCCCGAAAGCTTTCGGGATGCGGGTCTCGCATACGGCGGTTCGCAAAGTGATGGGTTGAGTACAAAATAAACATCCAACAAAGAATCGTAGCCTTTTTGTTTTAAGCGTTTCAGCGTAATTGTAGTGATCAAGATAGGGCTTTGTGCAACTGCCCAACCACCTTTTCTCGTTCTGCTCCACGCGTAAGCGTGATCGTGGTCAATTCCTAAACGAATAAAATTCTTTCTCTTTCGCTCGGGTTTTTTCCAATCATGTTTTAAACTTTTTGAATAGCTCACGGCGGGTACACTACGTTCATGCGTGGTGCACACAGCAAATAAGCACAAAAGGCAGATGTCCATTTCCTGTTGCCTTCTGTACCCATTTGCAAAACGTTATGCAGCATTAAAGTCTCTCTCTTCAATTTGAAGAATCTTCGAAAAAAATTGCGTCTCTGAAATAAAATACTTACCTTTGGCGTAAGTAACGAATAACGTTAGCATGATTATTTCATTTGGAAACAAAGACACAAAGAAAATATTGGAAGGTGAACGAATCAAAGGACTTTCTACTGAACTTCAAGAAACATCAAGAAGAAAATTAAGAATGTTAAACAACTCGCAAGACCTTAACGACCTAATGATTCCGCCTTCGAACCGCCTTGAAAAACTGAAAGGAAACCTCAAGGAATTCTATTCAATCCGAATTAATAATCAGTGGCGAATAATATTCAAATGGAATAATGGAAATGCTTTCGAAGTTGAAATAGTAGATTATCATTAAAAACAGAACGAAATGAAATCGAAGATTCGCGAATTCAATAAATAAAAATATTATGAGCAAAAAATTGAAGAACATACATCCAGGCGAAATTTTACTTGAAGAATTTCTGATTCCAATGGAAATTACTGCATACAGACTTTCAAAAGACATTGCAATTCCTCAGACCAGAATTTCAGAAATACTTAAAGGTAACCGCAGAATTACCGCTGACACTGCTTTGAGACTATCGAAGTATTTTGGTAACAGTGCAAAATTCTGGCTCGGACTTCAGGACGACTTCGATCTTGAAGAAGAATTTCGTGCAAAACAAAAGGAACTGAGTGGAATAAAAAAATTCGTAAACAACGCTGCATAATCGAGTAGCCCACCCTACGCCCAAATGGGAATAGGGTTAGGCTCTCACACCACTCCCGATTTCTATGGAGTATTAAAAAAGTTTTTGTTCCGCTTGGTGGGTACTTTTAAGTTCAGTACTTTTAATCAAGGTTGCGCTACTACTTTTATGCGCAGTCCGTTATGCGATATGAATAGGAACGACAGATATACAAAATATTTTCTTCTGACTTTGACTTTTGTACTTGTCGGACAGATTTGTTTTTCGCAAGACACAACCAGTCTTAAATTCCAAATTGACACGACATGGAACTTCTCTGCATTCTCTTTTTCAATGTCATCAATAAGCACGGACTATTCAATATCTCATTATCCATCAAAAGAAGATTCAATACTTTGTAAAAAACATTCAAAGTTAATAACTGCTGAACCGACAAAAAAGAATCATTCAGATTTCTATTCCTTAGCATGCTCACTTTGGCAATTAGGCAGACTGACGGAAGCAGAAAATATGTTTTTGAAAATTATGGCTTCCAACGAACCATACTACGTTGGAACATACTACAATTCCTCTGACATACCTGGTGACACGACTACTAAAATTTATGGATATGGCAGCTACACATCGAATTATAAAAATTATGCTTGCAGATACTTGACCAAAATTTATCTTGAAGAAAAGAAATTTGACCAAGCACTTAAATACATTGAGTATGCCGACAAAAAATACATTGTAGAACAGAACTGCGGCACAGGATATATGTGGTATCGAGGAGAAATAGATGGTTTATATGGCCTTGCTTATGAAGGCTTAGGAATGTATGACAGCATAATAAATATGTTTTTACCTCAATACTCAAATCATTCTAACGGGACGTTGACCCGTGCACTAAAAAAGGTTTATTCGCAGGCAGAAATTAATGAGTACCTAAAAATTGCCGAAAACTCAATTGTTTGTGTAGTTGACACTTTCCAATCTTCATCTTTTATCACTCACAACTATGGTGAAAAGAATGAGACTACGACAGAAGTAAAATACACTTCAGGTACCGCAACAATGACTTTATTTGGTAGACAAGTCACTCTTGCGACACCGCACTTGGAGAATGGAGAAAAGGTATCAAGAGAACTTTTTGTAAAGGAATTTAAAGAATCGGGATTTTATATTACTCTAATTGACAATGGATAAATTCACATCGCATAATCGAGTAGCCCACCCTACCCCCAAATGGGAATAGGGTCAGGCTCTCACACCACTCCCGATTTCTATGGATTATTAAAAAAGTTTTTGTTCCGCTTGGTGGGTACTTTTAAGTTCAGTACTTTTAATCAAGGTTGCGCTACTACTTTTATGCGTAGTCCGTTAGACTGTCTAAAAACCTCCTGCTGAGAATTAAATATTCGGGTAGTGATCCATGAAAAATTTCATATATTCGATTCTCAAGAGGCAGATTTTGGTTTTTAGACAGACTGCCGTTAGCAACAAGCTGCAAAATGAAATTATTTTTCAAGAAGGAACCGGAAAACTGGATTCTGAAACTTTACAGAATAACTGACAAAAATTCCGCTTTAGAGTTTGACGCGGAATCGTGCGCTTTATTGGCTGTTGAACTTGTTGAAAAGGAATGTCATTTAAGTGCGACTGATTTTGTTATCAACTTTCAAAATTCTATTCATTCATTGAGCGAGTGGAAAAAAAAGGTAAAGTCTCAAAAAGAAATAGCATACTCCTACATTGGATTTAACTCGAACAAAACAAATTCTTTTTTGACGCTAAGTAATCCAATGATCAATTGCACTGCAAAACCTGAATTTTCATATATTGAAATTTGTATTCAAATCTCTTCCAAATTTGCTGACCAAAGTACTATTGAAAATATTTCGGAAAATTTGATCGTTAGATATGATTTCGAATATGGATATTGCATTAAGCTTCCATCAAATTATAACGCTGGAAATGAACGAAAAATCAAAAAGAATCTCTTTTCAAGTAGTGTTGAAGTCAGCGAAATTGATCACAGATGGAACTTTCATCTCATCGGAATCAAGAGCGGTTTTATAAAACAACTCTACAATATAAATTTCCTGAACGAAAGTCATTTTTCCGCCCCATGCTTTAAAGAACTTATTAAGACACACGGAAAGTCAACTAAAATTAATGGTAGTATTCAAAAATGGACGTTGAGTTCCACGGAATTAGAATCACTCAAGCACAATACGCACGTAGTAGAAAAATCAATAGTTGCCGACGGCCCAGTATTCATGTCGTCACAAGAAGCAAAGGAATTTAGTGACAAGATGAAACCGAAAAGGCCTGTTGCTAATCGAGTAGCCCGCCCTACTCCCAAATGGGAGTAGGGTTAGGCTCTCACACCACTCCCGATAGCTATCGGGATGCGGGTCTCGCATACGGCGGTTCGTAAGTCATCAGATAAAATGCTCTTTACACCATTCTATCTTATTCGGATACTTTAATCAGGAGCTATGTCGAAACATTCTCAAGTTTATTTCCCGAAAACTTACGTTCAGTCCTTCCTTCTTTTGTGAGACCATCTGTGTTTTCCAATTTTTCGCACAGCTCGTTGCTTAAAGTACTATGACCTCTGCTGACTTCTTCATCGCTAACTCGTAGCATTGAAGACCTCCCCGGTAAGAGCGTGTTCCTTCCGTCGATTCCTGTTACATCTACTAATTAAAATTTCTTGTGTTCTTTGGACTTCACAATGGTGTGCTTGCTCATCCATTTTAATTAGCCTCTTATGTACTTCATGTTCTTCAGTACCAACTTTTGCAGTCTCGCTTCCTTCAGTGCTGAAATCACTCTCAACCACCTTGCGACTTGCTAAATTTTCGGAACGTTACTTCCGCAATTAAGGGACTTACACCCTCTGGAACTTTTTTCACCCACCGTTTGCTTTTCTGAAATTTAATTTGCACTTTTAAACTTTTTGAATAGTCCCGATAGAAATCGGGAGTGGTGCGCTACCGCTCATGCGGGGCGCACACATAGGCTTGGTGCAAGTGGGGACTTTGGTGCTAAATTTGGACTTTTGAATATTTATTGGGGCAATGTACTAAATTTGGGCTTTTGCGCTGGTTTGCCCCACCTGCGCCAAGCCTTGTCCGTTATATGCAATTTCCTGTTACTTGTCTTCACATCAATTGTTTCTTAGGAAAATACTTTATGGTAAAATTAATTTTCTGTCTCATTTTAGGATCATCCTACATCGCACACTCTCAAGAAAAACCAGATGTCAGGTCTCAAGCAGAAAAGAAAGAGTTTCAGGGCTCCGTCAAAACTGTTGTGACGCACAAGTATGTTCTTAACTCTTCGGGGGGAAATCCAGAACAGAAATTCAATGAGACCAAAGATTCAATAATTTATGATTTACAAGGCAACATTATTGTACGATGTACTTTTCTTTACAAGGCAACACTTGTTTGCTATACGACATGTAGGTACGTAGGCAAGCAAATTACTTCACGGAAAACTAATTGCGGTTGGGCATCAGGTGAGGACTATGAATCTTATACTTACGATTCATTGAACAATTTGACTGGAATTTTTTTAAAGGAAGGAAATGATACGAACGTCATTTGCACATATGAATATAATGAGAAGAATCAATTATCTCGCTCGTCTGTAAACCTCGTCGTTTACAAATGGGAATATACCGAAAATGGAAAATTGCACCAAATGACTCGGACAGGATATGAGACCAGCAGCGTTACGATTCAGATTGTGACGTATCCGAATGATTCAACAATCAGATATGATACCTATGACCAAGAAATGAAACTCATAAATACCCGAATCGAAATTTTTGACGGAGATTTCAAGTTGATTTGTCAAGAATTTTTTGATGCCTCAGGACACCTCCAAGTAAAGCGTTCATATTCCTTCAATTCATATGGAGACTGTATTCAAGAAACGACTGATGCATCGGGATGGAAAAGAGAATTTGTACACGAATATACTTATGATGTTGTAGGAAATTGGCTCACAAAAACTTCGCTGGAAACCGGAAAGGACCAACGGACTATCACCAGCCGAAAATTTATTTATTACTAATATGGTGTGACAATTAGAAATGATGAAAAAGCATATAACAGCAGCTAGCCGCAAACCGTCAGACTGTCTAAAAACCTTCCCGCTTTTTTCGTAACGTTTTCAACTTTTTCATGTCGATAAGTTGATAAAAATGACTTGAATTTGGTGATGAATTAACGTAGGTTTACTTCATGAAATTTATACAAGGAAAAGACAGAAGTCAGACAGAATTTTTCTGTTTAGAGCAAGCCGTTTCTGATGACAATGAAGTTCGGTTGATTGATTTGTTCGTTCATTCAATTCGGCTTGCTGATTTTGGATTCAAGATGGAATTTATTGAAAACGGAAGACCGGCGTACCATCCTTCTGATTTATTAAAACTTTTTATTTACGGATATTTGAATCGTATTCGTTCATCAAGACAACTCGAGAAAGAATGCAGAAGAAACATTGAACTCATGTGGCTCATGAAAGGACTTGCTCCTGATCACAACACGATTTCAAATTTTAGAAAAGATAATCCAAAAGCCATTCAAAAAGTATTTCGGTCAACGGTTGAGCTGGCTAAAAATTTTGAACTCATTGGCGGAAAATTACTCGCTGGTGATAGCACTAAACTTCGTGCACAAAACTCAAAGAAGAATAATTTTAATGAGAAAAAATAGAACGACATCTTGCTTACATTGATGAAAAACTAAGCGAGTATAGTGCTGTACTGGCAAGTGAAGACAAGGATATTACCACTGAAGAGAAATCAGAAATTGAATCAAAAATCAATCAGCACAAAGAGAACAGAACAAAGTATGAATCCCTTCAACAAGAACTGGAACAAACCAATCAGGTCCAAATATCTACATCAGATCCTGATAGCAGACAACTGCTAGTACGCAACAATATCACTGAAGTTGGCTACAACATTCAAACCACCGTTGATGCAAAACACAACATTCCCATTGATTTTAAAGTAACCAACAAGAACGACAGCAAAGCAATGGGAGCAATGGTTCGCAGAGCTAAAACAATTTTAGGCTCCAGTGATTTTACCGCACTTTATGACAAAGGATATCATACAGGTAGTGAATTTGAATACGCATTTAAACATGGAGTAGAAGTTATTGTAGCTGCGCCAGATGTTGCCTCTCACGCACCGGACATTGCATTTGATGTAGAAAACTTTCATTACAACAAAGAGCGTGATGCATATACTTGTCCTGCCGGTGAACAACTCAAAACAAACGGAAGTTGGTACACTAAAGCGCATGGAAAAACCATCAATAAAATAAAACATTACAAAACAAAAGCCTGTTTAAACTGTCGTTTTTTGCTCGATGTACGCGCAACAAATCAGGCAGATTAGTTGAGCGCACAGAGCATCAAGATCTCATAGAAGCAAACAAAAAAAGATTGGATCAAAACATGACAACCTATCGTAAAAGACAAGCCATTGTTGAGCATCCATACGGAATAATAAAACGACAATGGGACTTTTATTACATTCTCACAAAACGAACAATTAAGCATGCCTCAGCAGATGTTGGATTTATTTTTACAGCATACAACCTGCGCCGAATTTTTAATTTGATTGACAAAATCACACTCAAAAAGTTCCTCCAGGAGCTTGGCCATTTTTTTCATTCCATTACAAAGCATTTTAAAAAGATTTTCAGCACGATTTTTTTTGCCAAAAGCCAAATCATTTTTATAAAATCTCAAATAATCATCGCTTAAAACTCATTTAATTGATTAATTTTAATGAGGCGGTTGGGGTTGAAAGGGGTTTTTGGACGGACTGCCGTTAGTGGTAATTATGGTATAGAAAATGAATAGAATATTAATAATTAGTTTCGCGTGCATATGGAGCTTTTCTGGCTGTAAGGCACAAGAAAATGAATCGAATTTTGAAAAATCTAGCGAAGCGAATATGACTTTACCCAAATCAATAAGTTACGAAGAGCAAATTGAAATTTTCAAATCATTGGGATATGAATTTGCAAAAGGTGTTACAAAGGAATTGATTTTAACGGACGGATATGCAGAATCCATGTGGGAAGAAATTAAGAAAGAAAGACTGCTAGAGATAGAACAAAATCCATTTTCTCTTTTATACTATTATTTCGGTTGGAGAAGTAGCGAAATCCCAGATTTCAATTTTAGTAACAAATGTATTTGGTATGACCTTGAATTTATTGACCCAAGTGACCAATATATTTGGTTTATGGAAAGAATGGGTGCAATTACAGAGGGTGAAATAAATTACTCTGAAATATCAATTCAAGTAGACGAAAATAACTATGAGTGGATATTATTTAAAGTAAATGGAGTTAGCAAAAAATGGAAATTAGAGAAGGTCGGTTATATCTCGGATTCATTTTTTCAAAGATTCTCATATTTACCCGCAGAATTTAATTGCAGAGGGAAATATACAATTTATGATGACGGAGGTCAACAATTTGTTATAGACTATGCGACCGAAAGTGAACAAAAAGAATTTATAGAAAAAACCGGGTTAAAAAGAGAATGGTTGGGTGAAGGGAACCACTTCTCTGAACCTGAATAAAACTACCACTAATCGAGTAGACGGCTCCGCCAGATTCGTCTGACGGAGTTCGCCTCTCACACCACCGTACAAGCGGGTCTCGCATACGGCGGTTCGCAAAGAGATGGGTTTAGATTAAAATAAACATCCAACAAAGAATCGTAGCCTTTTTGTTTTAAGCGTTTCAGCGTAATTGTAGTGATCAAGATAGGGCTTTGTGCAACTGCCCAACCACCTTTTCTCGTTCTGCTCCACGCGTAAGCGTGATCGTGGTCAATTCCTAAACGAATAAAATTCTTTCTCTTTCGTTCAGGTTTTTCCAATCGTGCCAAATGCAATAGCGAAGACGATTTCTTAACCACGAATCAGCGTCACGCAATTTTCCATGAATACTGGTACCTCGAAAATAATTGAGCCATCCTCGTTGTACTTCATTTATTTTTGAAATGCGTTCTGCAAATGTGAGTGGTGAAGTTTTTCGGGTGATTGATTTTAGTTTTTGTTTAAGTCTGATCCATGCTTTTTCATCTACCGTCAATTGATATTTACCTTTGTCGCCTTTGATGTAAGTTGGTACAAAACGAAATCCAAGCATTGAAAATTGAACGGGTTTTTTGATGCCGCTTTTTTCTTCATTGATAGTGAGGCGGAGTTTTGTTTTTAGAAACTGAGCTACTTCCTTCTTCACTGATTTTGCTTGTGTTGCGGTTTTGGTAAAGATGCTAAAGTCGTCGGCGTATCTTACAAATTTTAATCCTTTTTTGTTTAGTTCTTTGTCCAACTCGTGGAGCAAAATGTTTGACAAAAGTGGACTCAGCGGACTTCCCTGTGGAACTCCTTTTCTGCGTTTGTAAAGTTTGCCCTTGATTTGTATAGGCGCTCTTAACCACTTGCGGATTAATGCAAGTGTACTTCTGCATTTTACTTTTTGGTAAATTAAATTTAGTAAAAGGCAGTGATCAACTTCATCAAAGAAATTTTTCAAATCTACATCAACAATATACTGAAATCCGTCGTGGATATTTTGCCACGCTTTGCCTACTGCATTACGTGCATTTTTATTTGGACGAAATCCATAACTGTCTTTGTGAAATTCTTTCTCAAACAAAGGCATTATCACTTGTGAAACCGCTTGCTGGAGCAGTCTCTCTGTGGTGGTTGGTATTCCTAACAAACGTGTTTTTCCGTTTGGCTTTGGAATCTCAACCCCAAGAATGGGTTTTGATTTGTACGCTCCTTTTTTCAATTCTTCAAGTAAAGAAAGTTTTTGCTCACGGAATTTTTCCGTTAGTTTTTCTGTCGGGATTTTATCCACGCCAGCACTTCCTCCATTTTTCACTATTTGTTGTAGTGCTTTTTGAAGATTGTAAGGATGTACAACTTGTGCAATCATTCTTGGTTTATTTTGTTCTTTTCCTGCTTTCGTTTTCGGTGGCTATGAAATAAATTTCAGTCCATTCAAAATTGAAAACCTATTTACGTTCAGTCCTTCCTTCTTTTGTGAGACCATCTGTGTTTTCCAATTTTTCGCACAGCTCGTTGCTTAAAGTACTATGACCTCTGCTGACTTCTTCATCGCTAACTCGTAGCATTGAAGACCTCCCCCGTAAGAGCGTGTTCCTTCCGTCGATTCCTGTTACATCTACTAATTAAAATTTCTTGTGTTCTTTGGACTTCACAATGGTGTGCTTGCTCATCCATTTTAATTAGCCTCTTATGTACTTCATGTTCTTCAGTACCAACTTTTGCAGTCTCGCTTCCTTCAGTGCTGAAATCGCTCTCAACCACCTTGCGACTTGCTAAATTTTCGGAACGTTACTTCCGCAATTAAGGAACTTTCATCCTCTGGAACTTTTCACCCACCGTTTGCTTTTCTGAAATTTAATTTGCACTTTTAAACTTTTTGAATAGTCCCGATAGAAATCGGGAGTGGTGCGCTACCGCTCATGCGGGGCGCACACACCGAATATTAACCCCTTATTACAATCAAATTCAGAGGCCAGTTGACACATACACGGGATCAATCCCGAATACAGGCAGAGTTGAAAGGATTTTGAAGCTTATTGCTTATCTCAATGAATACAGGACGCGCAAGCAAATAGCGCTGCATCTTGGCGTATCTTACAAAACTGTAGGCAGGTATATCAATTTGCTCACGGTACTGGGTCTAGAGGTAAATCGCAGGTTTGGCAAATACAATAGTTTTAAGATCCTAAACACAAAGGAATTCTTTAGGATAGAGTAGACAATATCGCGGTATTTTCATACGCCTATAATAGATTAATTGAAGATGACAAAAATCAATATTACAAAATAGATTAAATTGTTACTTTTAACCAGAACTAAAAATAACGATATGAAATCTAAAGAGTTGGTTGACCAATAACTGACAAATACCGGAGTTAAAAAACACTTTTGAAAAAGTCATGCATATTTAATCCAATTTGGAAAGAAAAAAAGAAATCCAAAATTTATTACATTACACTACTGTCCGATAAAAACTAAAAGTACGTAAAAACCCTTTCAAAACCCTCATGGTTGCGTATGAAAAGCCTTGTATTTCAAAAGTAAGCCCCCTCTTTTCAGGCTGAACTAAATTCGAATTGAAGTTGTGGATCTATTTCAACTAGCCAATCTTTTTCTGGATTTTCTAGAAATTTGATCAGATGAATGTAATTGAAGAGATGCAGTCTGCAAAAGTTGGCCAGATTAGAGAAAGCCCATTTTCGTTTAATTTTTTTGTGGATAACGGTCAACAGCAGATTCACTATTAGCGTACACCAAATCTGAATTTTGATTGCATTCTCATTGTCGCCTAAAAAATATTTTAGCGGAAAGTTTTGTTTGAGCTGTTTGAAAAGTAATTCAATTTGCCATCGTTTTTTGTAAATGAGTGCGATGTGTCCTGCGTTCATCCCTTGTATGTTGGTTATAAATTCAAAGCATCTTTTGTGTTCGTCATCCCAGTAAGCAATTCTTCTGAGTTCAGTAGTTTTGAGATATTTTCCGTTGTCTTTGACTTCAACTTTTATAATTTCATCTTTCAATACACCTGCGTCAATATAGCTGGGAATATCATTTTCTACAACCAATTCATAGGTTGCATTTGATTTTAGTCTGGTGACAAAATAGATGTTGTTTTGTGTGAATTCATCAAAGGTTTTATAATCATTATATCCTTTATCAAACACAGCTATTTTGCCTTTTCCAGCTTAAGTTTTTTAAGGAATTTTTTATCGTGTGTTGTCGCTGATGAAAACCAAATCAGTTTTGGAACCTGTTCCTGAAGATTAATTTGAGTGTGTACTTTTATGCCTCCTTTTCTTTTGCCATTGGAGGATTTTCTGCCAACACAGCTCAATAAATCACGAAACAATGAAATAGTTGTTGAATCAATAATTTCCACTCTTTGTTCCCATACATATTGTTTTCGGCTGTCCGAGATAACCCCTGAGTACTCTTTGTACAATAAATAATAAATCTCTTGAAAAACCTCATGACTCCTTCGAGCATTTGCATCACTCAAGGTGCTTTTGTGCGGAATGTTTTTAACTGAAAATGATTTGTCTTTCCTTTGAGCCCAAGCATAGCACCGGCAACCTCTCGCAACGATGAACAATTGGCGAAAGTTGAAAACAACATGCTGATTAAGTGATCAGATGTGTCAAATCGTTTGGTATAATAATCAGAGTTACGGTTCTTAACCACTCTGCTTACAAGAGTTGGGTCAATTAAAGAAATCAGCTGTCCGAAAACCGACTGTCCAAAAAAGTAGTTACTTTTATTCATGTGTATTTAGTTCGTCAAAACCAAATTACACTAAAGCGGGAAATCTGTTATGGAAATCCCGCTTTTAAATTTTTTTTATCGGACAGTAGTGATTACATTATAAGAAAAAATCGATCCCATGAAAATACACTTGGCCTTTTTATGCTTAATTATACTTCTATCCAGTTGTAAAAAAAATGCAGCTGAAAAAAACATAATTGGCACTTGGAGATATGTAGAAGACAACAAATATGATTCAGCTATGAATGTTGTTGAAACCAACAGCTACTACGAATGTGTTGACGACAGTAAGATTCACTGGGAATTTACAAGCACAGGCAGCTACACTAAATCCGATATTATTTGTAGTACAGGCGAAGCAACATTAACTACTATGAGCTATATTATAATTGAAGACACCCTTATATTAAATGATGGTCTTAAAATTGATTCTCTTCATCAACAGTGGTATTTGATCCGCACTATTGACAAAGACGAAATGGTGCTGTCTAGATTTCGGGTCCAAAATCCTAATACTTTGGTAATCACAGAGCTGCCAAACGGTCTATTGTGGCATCATACTTATAAAAAAATCTAAGATGAAGATTCCTATATTTCATCTTAGAACTGAAATTAGCATTTACTGCTACTATAATGGCAGTTCAGTAGCAGTGGCAGAATCGTACAGTTTTTAAACCTATAACAGAATGAAAAAGAATATCATCTTTATTGTTTCCTTGTCATTCCTTTTTTCTGGGTGTGAAGATGAACCAGAAACAGTTGATTACACATCAACTATTGTTGGGACATGGGAGTCGTATGCTTGGTATGGAATCGATATAGAATCAGATGGCACAATATGTAATGAAGATTATGTTGCTCCTAATCCTGGAATCAAATTTACTTTTGAAGAGGACGGGACATTTATAATGGATTCTGGAGCACAGGGAACATGGAGCTTCAATAACGTAAACATGACTATATCAACATCTATTCTAATCGGAGGAGCTCCAAACGCCAATGAAACTATTTATTTGAACAAGAAAGAGATTCCATGGAATTCACATGAAACACCCAGCGCCACGGAGTCCCCAACTATTTTCGTAAATTGGGATGGTAGCCTTGGGTCTGCGAGTAATTGTCAATACTACAAATACAGCCAAAGGAGATTCAAAAAGATTTAATTAATAAAAGTTTTAACTGAATTTAATAAGTGCATCCGTTGTAGAATGAATCTGATCTTCTTCAAATCCTTTAAGATACGATTGAGTTGTTTTTGGACAGCATACAACCTACGCCGAATTTTTAATTTGATTGACAAAATCACACTCAAAAAGTTCCTCCAGGAGCTTGGCCATTTTTTTCATTCCATTACAAAGCATTTTAAAAAGATTTTCAGCACGATTTTTTTTGTCAAACACCAATTCACTTTTATAAAATCTCAAAAAATCATCGCTTAAAACTCATTTAATTGATTAATTTTAGGTTAGTGGTTATCTCAAAAGAGGTTTTTGGACGGACTGCCGTTATGCAGCATTAAAGTCTCTCTCTTCAATTTGAAGAATCTTAGAAAAAAAATTGCTCATCTGAAATAAAATACTTACCTTTGGCGTAAGTAACGAATAACGTTAGCATGATTATTTCATTTGGAAACAAGGACACAAAGAAAATATGGGAAGGTGAACGAATCAAAGGACTTTCTACGGAACTTCAAGAAACATCAAGAAGAAAATTAAGAATGTTAAACAACTCGCAAGACCTTAACGACCTTATGATTCCGCCTTCGAATCGACTTGAAAAATTGAAAGGAAACCTGAAAGAATTTTATTCAATCCGAATAAATAATCAGTGGCGAATAATATTCAAATGGAATAATGGAAATGCTTCCGACGTTGAAATAGTAGATTATCATTAATACCGAACGATATGAGAAAATTAAAAAACATACATCCTGGCGAAATTTTACTTGAAGAATTTCTGATTCCAATGGAAATTACGGCATACAGACTTTCTAAAGACATTGGAATTCCTCAGACTCGTGTTTCAGAAATCCTTAAAGGAAATCGCCGAATTACTGCTGACACTGCTTTGAGACTTTCGAAGTATTTTGGAAACAGTGCAAAATTCTGGCTCGGACTGCAAGACGACTTTGATTTAGAAGAAGAATTGCGCTCAAAACAAAAGGAACTAAGCGGAATAAAAAAATACGTGAACAACGCAGCATAACACAGGCTAAAAATTAATTGCGTCCGCGGGGTTACTCTCTGCTTGTGTTTCATAGTAAGTGCGCCAAGCAAAAAATTTCTTAATCAAAAACAAATTAAAAAATTTGTTTGCTTGGCTTGTCGGTTAACATCAACTTCAGTATCTTCATGCAAGGCGGCGCAACTAAATTTTAGCCTGTCTCCGTCAGACTGTCTAAAAACCTCCACGCTTTTTTCGTAACGTTTTCAACTTTTTTCATGTCGATAAGTTGATAAAAATGACTTGAATTTGGTGATGAATTAACGTAGGTTTACTTCATGAAATTTATACAAGGAAAAGACAGAAGTCAGACAGAATTTTTCTGTTTAGAGCAAGCCGTTTCTGATGACAATGAAGTTCGGTTGATTGATTTGTTCGTTCATTCAATTCGGCTTGCTGATTTTGGATTCAAGATGGAATTTATTGAAAACGGAAGACCGGCGTACCATCCTTCTGATTTATTAAAACTTTTTATTTACGGATATTTGAATCGTATTCGTTCATCAAGACAACTCGAGAAAGAATGCAGAAGAAACATTGAACTCATGTGGCTCATGAAAGGACTTGCTCCTGATCACAACACGATTTCAAATTTTAGAAAAGATAATCCAAAAGCTATTCAAAAAGTATTTCGGTCAACGGTTGAGCTGGCTAAAAATTTTGAACTCATTGGCGGAAAATTACTCGCTGGTGATAGCACTAAACTTCGTGCACAAAACTCAAAGAAGAATAATTTTAATGATAAAAAATAGAACGACATCTTGCTTACATTGATGAAAAGCTAAGCGAGTATAGTGCTGTACTGGCAAGTGAAGACAAGGATATTACCACTGAAGAGAAATCAGAAATTGAATCAAAAATCAATCAGCACAAAGAGAACAGAACAAAGTATGAATCCCTTCAACAAGAACTGGAACAAACCAATCAGGTCCAAATATCTACATCAGATCCTGATAGCAGACAACTGCTAGTACGCAACAATATCACTGAAGTTGGCTACAACATTCAAACCACCGTTGATGCAAAACACAACATTCCCATTGATTTTAAAGTAACCAACAAGAACGACAGCAAAGCAATGGGAGCAATGGTTCGCAGGGCAAAAACAATTTTAGGCTCCAGTGATTTTACCGCACTTTATGACAAAGGATATCATACAGGTAGTGAATTTGAATACGCATTTAAACATGGAGTAGAAGTTATTGTAGCTGCGCCAGATGTTGCCTCTCACGCACCGGACATTGCATTTGATGTAGAAAACTTTCATTACAACAAAGAGCGTGATGCATATACTTGTCCTGCCGGTGAACAACTCAAAACAAACGGAAGTTGGTACACTAAAGCGCATGGAAAAACCATCAATAAAATAAAACATTACAAAACAAAAGCCTGTTTAAACTGTCGCTTTTTTGCTCGATGTACGCGCAACAAATCAGGCAGATTAATTGAGCGTACAGAGCATCAAGATCTCATAGAAGCAAACAAAAAAAGATTGGATCAAAACATGACAACCTATCGTAAAAGACAAGCCATTGTTGAGCATCCATACGGAATAATAAAACGACAATGGGACTTTTATTACATTCTCACAAAACGAACAATTAAGCATGCCTCAGCAGATGTTGGATTTATTTTTACAGCATACAACCTACGCCGAATTTTTAATTTGATTGACAAAATCACACTCAAAAAGTTCCTCCTGGAACTTGACCATTTTTTTCATTCCATTAGAAAGCATTTTAAGCAGATTTTCAGCACGATTTTTTTTGCCAAAAGCCAAATCATTTTTATAAAATCTCAAATAATCATCGCTTAAAACTCATTTAATTGATTAATTTTAATGAGGCGGTTGGGGTTGAAAGGGGTTTTTGGACGGACTGCCGTTAGGCACAATATAAATGGAAATTACTTTTTCAATAAAAGACGTTATTAAATACGAAGTTTTCTTCGATAAATTAATCGTGAAAAACGAGCACTTTAATAAAGACTACGCATTGGTGAAGAATTTATCATACAATATGCAGTATCTTGAATTTCTTTCAATTTCTCTGCAAGAAAGTATTCACGCTACGATTCGGATGGAATTCTGTAAAACATTTGTTATAACTGGTGTAAGCGTAATAGAGTCAATTTTGTACTATTTGTTGCGCTCGAAAAATCTTCATCGGACCCAAAACTACAAGGTGTTGACGAAATTCACATCGAACGAAAGAGAGATAGACGGAATTCAAACGAAAATAGAATCGACGGTACTTCAAAAAATAAGTCCCGCAATTGAAGAAGAAATGACTTTAGACTCCATGTTGAAAAAAGTAGAATCGAAACACTTGCTTGGAACCGAACATGAAATTTATAAGGAACTGAACCATCTACGGAAGCTGAGAAATAAAATTCACCTTTATTACATAGAAGCGCATCTTGATACAGATTGGAATAATTTCAGCGAACGCGAATTTAACATGATAAAAAAAGTATTGCGAACCGTACTACATTCGAATATTTTTCCATTGGAACAGGAAAAGAAGGAAAGTCTCTTCTCATTTCTGAAATAATACTGTGCCTAACACCGCATGCTATGTAAAGCCTCAAGCCCTGATCTCAGCGCTCACTTTGGATTCAATATGTCAAAAATCTTATTTTTTACGCTGTTAATTGTTGGAAAATTGTGTTGGCATTTTGTGCCGGAATTTTTCAACAATTAATGGCTGCGTTCTGGTTTTAAATATCTGTAAGATCACACTGCTATTTGCGATCAACCGAGCATAAAAAATTTCTTGCCGGCCGTCGAATCGTCCTATTATATTATTACAGAAAAGGAGTGCGAATGCTAAAAATGTGAACTCAATTGTCACAGTCGGTGTTTTGCGCTACATCCTTATTTTTCTAATATCTTGACAGATGGTTGCAAATTAAATTCATCACGTACGGTGTGTTTATTCAATTGCCTAATTTGGAATTATTTCAAGTATATACTATAGACAACTCAATAATAAAAACTCAAAACAACAAATTGAAATTAGCTGATTGCGACCTGAGCCTACTTTGCCGGAGTATAGGCAACTCTGAAGCCAACGTCCATTATTTCAGGAAGGTCATCCTCACGCATGGCGTGCTGTATTTTGAAGGTGTAAGTGCCGCTCACGCTGAAATATCCGCCGCGGGCAATGAGAATTTGATTTTCGACTACCGTGCCTGAATTTTCACCAAGCCAACGGCCATCTGATTCTGCTAAAATAAATTCAAGGGTGTCTTTGTCTGTATACCCATTTGGATAATCGCTGTAGAGAAAAATGTACAAATTGCTATATGGATAATCAGTAGTTGTTCTGATATTTACATACAAGTCAACCGGACTCAGCGTATCCGTGATTTCAAATGAAAATGTTTTGATGTCTTCAGCATTCCAAACTTGATTTTCAACAGCAAAATTTTCTTCATAGATACGTTCAGTATCGCAAGCTGTTAACATGCCAAGGCAGGCAATGATCAACAGAATATTACTGATCTTTTTTTGCATTGTTTTGTGTGTTACCTGAATTTCCGTCTTGCTTTGGGCGGTTGTTGCGGTGATTATTATTCCGGTTTCGGTTTTGATCATTTGCCTTTTTCTGTTGATTTGGGTTTTGATCATTTCCCTTTTTAGGTTGATTTTGGTTGGACTGTTTTTTATTTTGCGTTTGATTAGTTCCGCCTTGTTTTTGCGCAGGCTGTTTGGTTTGATCTTTTTTTGCTTGTTGTGGTTTGTTTTGCTGTCCTTTATTTGGTTGACCTTGTCTTGCCTGTTGATTACCTTGACCTTGAGGTTTTTGTTGTTGCCCTTGTTGCTGCCCCTGTTGTTGTGGAGTTTGATTTGGATTTTTTGATTTCTTCTTTTTCTTTTTCTTCTTTTTGAACGCATTATCAAATCGGTTCAAACTGTCTTGCCCAACCACATTGGTATAGTCAGGTTCTTCAACCTCCACTTCAGTGAGATATGCTTTTAAGTCGGCCGGTTTTTTACCTGCCTTATTCATTTCAATAATTTCTTTTACAATTTCAGGTGACAAGGGCACCATAGATGTCGTGGTCACATCTTCTTTACGCTCTTCCTGCAAATACCACATTTGTTGTTTGAATACATCTGTTTTGATGTGGAATGCAGTCCCTTTTTCAGTATGCAATTTAATTTCCGAATTCGGAAATTTTTTCAATGCATCTAAATAAGAATCCAGTTCATAATTCAAACAACATTTCAATTTACCACATTGTCCGGCAAGTTTTTGAGGATTTAATGATAGCTGCTGATAACGCGCAGCGGCCGTAGAAACTGATCTAAAATCAGTCAACCAGGTTGCACAACACAATTCGCGCCCGCATGAACCAATGCCGCCAAGTCTGGCTGATTCTTGCCGAACACCAATCTGCTTCATCTCAATGCGTACTTTAAAAGCATCAGCCAAATCTTTAATTAATTGTCTGAAATCAATCCGATCTTCTGCTGTATAATAAAATGTTGCCTTGGTTGCGTCGCCCTGGTATTCAACGTCTGAAATTTTCATCTGAAGTGCCAATTCCGAAGCAAGCTCACGTGAACGATACATGGTTTGCTGCTCTTTTGCGCGCGCATCTTTCCAGCGTGACAAATCTTCTTTACTTGCTTTGCGCAAAACTTTACGCGCCTCGTGCGGTTTAAAACCCGGACTTTTTTTTCTGACCTGAATGCGTGCAAGTTCACCAACAATAGAAACAATTCCAATATCAAACCCCGGACTCGCTTCAACCACCACAGCATCTCCTGCTTGCAGCGGAATGTCTTTCATGTTGCGGTAAAATGATTTGCGCCCGTTTTTAAATCTGATCTCAACAACATCATAGATGCTTTGACCACCCGGCAATGCAATATCAGCTAACCAGTCATGCACATCCAGCATGCCGCAGCCAACTACGCCGCATTGGCCGTTACTTTTGCATCCTTTCGGTACGCCGTTTTCTGTTGTGCAGGTTCCGCAACCCATGTTTGTTTTTTATTAAGCCGTAAAGTTACGGTTTTATCTCTTTGTTGATTCTGGTGCGAGAAGACTCAGCGTGAATTAATGGAATTTTTGTAATGGTTGGCAGAGGGCACAAGCAAGATGATTGCGTCAGCGCGAGTAACCGGGTGATCATTTCATCCCTTCGGGATTCGGGATTCATATAGTGTTGGAGTTAGTATAATGTCATCCCTTCGGGATTGGGGAGACAAATACTTGATGTTTGATTTTATGTTTCAGGTGATGGGCACAAGCACGATGATTGCGTCAGCTGGTGTAACCGGGTGATCATTTCATCCCTTCGGGATTCGGGATTCAGATAGTGTTTGAGTTAGTATAATGTCATCCCTTCGGGATTGGGGAGACAAATACTTGATGTTTGATTTTATGTTTCAGGTGATGGGCACAAGCAAGATGATTGCGTCAGCTGGTGTAACCGCGAGATTATTTCATCCCTTCGGGATTCGGGATTCACATAGTGTTTGAGTTAGTATAATGTCATCCCTTCGGGATTGGGAGAGAATAATACTTGATGTTTGATTTCATGATTGGGGTGATGGGCACGAGCACGATGTTCGCGTCAGCTGGTGATAGAGGGCAACAGGAAAGCTATAATTTAAATTGAAGTTTGCATTCTCTTAGTTTTAGTTCAAGAATTCAGGTTGATGAGAAATCAAAATTTCACTTTGGTGATTTCTATTCTGCCATCTTCAAATAAAGCTACATGCAAATAATTATCATCAGCGCCACCGCCCATACCACTTGCGTAGAAATGGAAGTGTTGGTAATGATCTTCATAATACGCCACAAGCGAATGATGTGAGCCCACGTCACCGGCAAAAAACCAGGTTTCGCAACCGGTGCTGTCAAAGTAGGGAAAGGCGTTTTCCCAAAAATTTTCTTTACCATCAAACGCAGCGTACGAATTTGGTCTTATGCTATCTAGTGCAAATGAATCGGGTGCATCTTTCAACCACCAAAGCTGGTGCGTAAATACAAAAATTTTATCTGTACTATCTCTGATTGTGGAGAGCACTTTTTGCAGCGTGTCGGTTTGTTGTTGATTGGTTGTCCAACCATTATTTGTTGTGTTGAGTACAATGAAATGATTTTTGTTTTCACTGAAAAAACAATACGGTGATTTTTGAATGTGTTCTAAAAAATAATCACCACCATCATGATTTCCGGGCGCAATAAAATAAGGAATAGACAATTGCCGCAGTTCGTTTTCAACGTTCATCCAATTAGTGTCTGTTGGTTTTGCCGCAACATCGCCGGTCAAAAAAAGATAATCAAACGTGTAGCTTTTGTCATCTTTTTTTAATTGTTCTAAAAAGGGAGGATAGATAGATAAGGTATATGTATCAGGGTTTCCATAAACATGTCCGGCAACTGCAAATCTCATGATTGCCGAGTCTTTGGGTATTGTGGGGGTGGCGCTATTTTGATTACCGGCGCCTCCACAGGCTGACATCACGAACAAAATAATAACGATGCCGAAATTTTTATGCATCTTTAAAGCCTTACCTGAACGTTGGGATTAACCAAATATTTCTGAAATGATTCCAGTTGTTCTTTTGTCAACTGCAGTCCGCTGATATCTAATTCTTGTAAATTTTCAAGATAAGATATTTTAACCGGCACCGCATTAATTTTTGTACCAGAAATATCTAATGAAACTAAATTTTTTAATGCCCAAAAATTTTCAGGAAACGCACTGATGGGATTATCATCTAGGGTAATAGCCTGAAGGTTTACAAGCAGATTGATATTTTCAGGTAAACTGCTGATAAAATTGTATGATAAGCCCAGTGTTTCAAGTTGGGTTAATTTTAATATCACGGTTGGAAATTCCGTAAACGCATTCACATCTAAGTTTAGTTCAACCAAATTGGTCATTTCAGCAATAGATTCAGGTAATGAGCTTAACTGATTTCCATTAACATCAAGTTCAGTGAGCATGGTGAGTTTACCAATATCTTCAGGTAATGAAGTGAGTTTGTTTTCAAAAATGAAAAGATATTCAAGGTTGGTGAGCAAACACAGTTCGTCAGGTAATGATTTAAGTTGATTATCACCAACATCTAAAATGGAAAGTTTTGAAAGATTGCCAATGCTTGCAGGCAATTTTAAAAGACGATTGCTGCCCACATACAAATCAGTGAGATTTTGAAGTGAGCCAATGTTTTTTGGTAATTTTTCAAGATCGTTTACATAGAGATCAATAATTTTCAAAGAATCCATAAAGCAGATTGATTCTGGCAATTTTCTCAAATTATTAAAATTGAGATCAAGCCTAATCAGCTTATCTAAATTTCCAAATGACTCAGGCAGAGAAATTAATTTATTATTATTCAAACTCAGCGTGTGTACATGAATTAGGGCGCCAAAACCTGTAGGTAAGGTGAGCAGTTCATTGTGATGTAATTCAAGAATTTGAAGGTTGCTCAGTTTTTCAATATCATTAGGCAATTGGGTGATATTGTTATTTGAAAGATTTAATTCATTCAGGTTCACAAAGCTGAAAATTTCAGCCGGCACTTCAGCCAGATTTTGGTTTGACAAATTGAGTCGGTAAACGGCTTGCGGATTTTTATTTGCCTCTTCAACAGAGGTGAAAATTTGTTTTTGTTTTAATTCATCTGCAGATAAAACCTGCGCTGTGAGTTGCTGAGCCAAAAGACAACCAACCAAAAGGGGTAAAAAATTTTTCATAACAAACGGGTTTATCAAACGCCTTTGCGAATTAGTTTGGTAAGTTTAATTAAAAGATCGGTAAAAAGCACTTTTGCATTGGCATTTCTTTCTAAATGATAGTGGGCTTTATTAAATTCTTCATTCAATGCAACAATGTTTTGGTTATTGATAAACCGGGCAAATTTGTCTAAAAAAGCGCGTTCTTCATTGCGCAAATTCACCAGTTCACCTTTCATATAATTGAGCATGATACTCTCTCTAAAAAGATGCAAACCGTAGCGTAAAAAATTTTTCTGTTGCTCTTTGTTTAGTGCGGCAATTTCTTCACTTACACTCATTAAGTCAAGACCGTTAGCTGCGTAGGCGGTGCGCATCATTTTTACGAACAAGTCAAAATACACGTGTTGATTTTCATCTCCGGTAATCATTTGAATAGCCTCAACCATACTGCCTTGTGCAAGGCCGGCAATAGAGTATGAAACGGATGGATCAGCACTGAAATGCCCTTCAAGATATCCTGCAATTTCATCTGACGTAAAGGGAGAAATTTTCAGCATTTGCGTGCGTGAAATAATGGTTGGTAAAATATTCTCCATATTGTCACACAACAATAAAAACAAAGTTTCTTCAGGCGGCTCTTCCAGCATTTTTAATAATTTATTTGCTGCCGCCTGATTCATTTTTTCAGGCAGCCAAAGCACCATGAGCTTGTATTTTCCGCTGTATGATTTAAGTGAAAGTTTTTGCAAAATAGACCGGCTTTCTTCAACGCCAATCACCGGTTCTTTTCCCAATGATTCAGTGAATTCTTGCCACATATTCAAACTGAAATACGGGTTTTTTAAAACAAAATCATTCCATTGTATCAAGCGGTCATCAGATGATTTTACCTTGTCATCTTTGTCCGCTGATAACACAACCGGAAAAACAAAATGCAAATCAGGGTGAATCAGTTTGCTTACTTTGTGGCATGATGCACAGGTTCCGCAAGCGTCGTTGCTTTGTGGATTATCACACAATAAATATTTGGCAAATGCCCATGCCAAGGCAAATTTGGCTGATCCATCAGGACCTAAAAATAATTGTGCATGGCTTACACGTCCTTCACGTGCCTGATATAACAAGGCGTTTTTTTCCTTTTCATTTCCGGGAATGTTGGCAAATTGCATGGCTCAAATTTAGATGAAATTGATTGAACCTCGCTCAAGCAACGCAATTAGATTTTATCTTCATTCACCCCATCATTTTTTTCAACCGGGGTGCATCCTTTTTTAGGGAACAACCAACCAAATTTTATAGTAAATATTAATGGTTGATATCTGCTGCTAAACCAATGATGTGATGGATTAAAGCCATCAAAACTTACCGCCGTAAAAATTGGAGTTTGAATAGTTGGTACAATAAAAAAACCATCTTCAACCTTATATCCAAAACCCAGGGTATAATGAAGTTGTACCAATAATTTACCTTGATTGTCTGCGGCCAGTGGTGAGAGATAATTTTCATCATCTTTGCCACCATAAATGCGATAATCTAAATTAAACCCAATAGATTGATCAATGAAATTATACAAGTTGAGTTGCCATACGTTGTGAATACCAGCGTGCGCAAATGCGCTTCCAAAATTGAATTGACCTCGGGTAGGTTCAACCCCTTCAATACTGTATTTTTCTTGTCCACCAAAATGTTTTACACCAAGTCCCCAATCAAAATAGTGAACAATTTTTTTTGCTTTAGGAAAAAGGTGCTCCATGCCTGCCTCAATAAAATACCCTGGTAATCCACTTGGGGTTAATTCGTAGGCACGGTTTTTATCATCTGCTGAATTACCCATCATGTAAGTAATGCCCGGATTAATAAACCAACCAATAGGGCGGTGCATACTGGCATTCGGGCTCCAAATGGCGTCACCCCAATTGCGTTGTTCTGAAAAACGTTTTTCGTTTTGTCGGCGATTTTGATTCCGGTTAAACTCATCTACAAATTGTGCATTCACTATCAGAGATGAGAAAAGTAAAACAATCAATACGTTCAGCTTCATAGGTTGCGGGGCTTTGTGCTAAGGTACAAAAATATTACGGAATGAGGAATGTAATAGTTCTGCTCAATGAATGTAATTGGCTTTCCGCGTTAGTTTTACCCCATTTGTAAAATCCATGTTAATGATAAATCAAATTGTTAGTCACAGTTTACGCCGGAGTTATTTTTGGACACTATTTGAACTTAAACACGGGAAGAGTAATCTGCCAATTATGTCTCCTTTATCAAATTCCAATATCCGCTCTTGACAACAATAATTCTGCCCCAAAGTCGTTTGAATGAATATCCATTTACCCAAATAGAAGTTGTGATCAAAAATTTTCTGCTTGTTATTTTTTCATCTGTTTATTTGAATCAGGTTTATGCTGAATCAGACAAAACAAATGTTTACCTTATTCCCGGTCAAGGTTCAGATTATAGGATATTTGATAGTTTGCATTTGCCTAATCAATATAGTCTCATCCATGTTCAGCATGGTATTCCTGAAGAGGGCATGACCATGTCAGAATATGCGGGTGTGCTTTTTAATCAGGTTGACACAAGTAGCAAATATATTTTGATTGGCGTTTCATTGGGCGGTATGTTAGCCGTTGAGATGAATGAATTTCATAAACCAGAAAAGACCATCATTATTTCTAGCGCAAAGTGTAGAGCTGAATTACCGGATAGATATCTGTTACAAGAATATTTGCCAATTTACCAATTGGTATCAGAAGATATGTGTAAAAAAGGAGCCCTATTTCTGCAGCCCATTGTTGAACCTGACAGAAAAAATCAAAAAAAAACATTTATATCTATGCTTGAAGACAAAGATCCGCTTTTTTTCAAGCGAACCATTACCATGATTTTGGAATGGCAACGGATCAACTATTCTGATGAAATTATTCATATACATGGTGATGAAGACAGAACAATTCCGGCAAGAAATGTAGACTACGATTACCTCATTGAAGGCGGCTCACACATGATGACACTCACCAAAGGATCAGAAATAGGTAGCTTGATAGTAGAAATTTTGGATAAAAAATAGTATCTTGTAATGCTAATTTCATTGCATATCATTTTTGACATCAGTGAATAAAAAAGAATTCAAAAACATAAAACAACCCAAAGAAAAGTCGCATGACAACCTTCTTTTTAAAAGCAAAGCATTGGCAATTATTTATTTTATTACTTGGCATACCGCTAATATTTCAAGTGGTCATGATGGTTTCATTTTTTTCAGAAGTTAGTCATCACGTGCCCGGCAAACCAATTAGCTTATTCAAGTATTTCAAATACTTTCCCATCTTCATGACAATTTTTACTGCTGTTTTTTTTGGTTGGTTTTGGTCAGTGGCCATTGGTCTGCAGAAAAAAATACCTCAGCAAATTAAGATGAATGTACTACGCTTCAAGATATTCTTTTTTATTCCGCTCATCTATATGATTATTTTCTTGCTGCTTATAAGTAATCTTTTCAATGAAGTCATGACACATGCAAGATCATCTGGGTTGGCTCAAGCAGGTGGTTTGGTAGCGCTCATTCTTCCTCTCCATCTACTTTCAATGTTTGGAATTTTTCACTCACTATTTTTTTTAGCCAAAACATTAAAAACAGCTGAATTGCAGCGTGAAGTGAAGTTTGAAGATTTTGCCTCAGAATTTTTTCTGCTTTGGTTTTACCCAATTGGTGTGTGGATTGTGCAGCCTAAAATAAATAAGTTGGTTAAAGAGTGATGGTTGACACTTGGTGATGTTATTCTAATTGGTTGAGAAATGACAGTTCGTGATTTTGAAAAACGGCTATATGATGTTCTTCCTTACTCTCACCCTTGCGCAACAAGCCCCTGCGGCAACCGCACCACAAACGTAGTTCCTTTACCGGTGTCGCTTTCACAGCTTATTTCACCATTGAGCATTTCAATATTTTTGGCAACAATGTTAAGCCCTAAACCGGTGCCCTGAATTGCGGTGGCGTTTCTGCCTCTGAAAAAACGACCAAACAAATGTTCCTGATCTTCTTTTGGAATACCTATTCCCTGATCACTTACTGTAATTTCAATGTATTCATTGTTTACACGCGCGCTCAACAAAACTGATCCTCCTTTGGGTGAAAATTTAATGGCATTGCTTACCAGGTTAGTCAAAATTTGGTGCAATATTTTGAGATCAGTGACAATGGTTTTGTTGCCCTCATGGAGTACGTTAAATTTTTGGTCATTCTTGAGCAAGGGTTGAAATGATGATTGTACTTCACTTAGCAATAAGGTTAAATCAAAAGATTCATATTTTACCACCTGCTTACCCTCGTCTTGCTTGCTCACAGATAAAACATCATTTAATAAATCAGTGAGATGATTGACAGCTGATTTAATTCTGAGTATATGTCTTAATTGATTTTCTTTATCATTTTGCTCACCATATTTTTGCACCAGAGATAATGATGATAATACCATAGCCAAGGGTGTGCGGAATTCATGCGAAGTTGTTGCAACAAAACGTGATTTCAATTCATTCAACTCCTTTTCCTTTCTCAACGCTTCACTGAGTTCTTTTTTTGTTTTATTGAGTTCTGTCACTGCATCTTCCAACACAGCCGTGCGCTCACGTATGCGGTCTTCAAGATATTGGTTAAGTTGATTTTGTTGTTCTTTAATACGTGCATGTTCAATACTGTATCTAATGCTTGTTTCCAGTGCGTGTGAATCAATTTTACCTTTCACTAAAAAATCTGATGCCCCAACTTCTAATGCACTATTATCAATATTGATGTCATTTTGCCCGGTGAGTAAAATGAATGGTGCAAACATGGCTTTTGTTTTTGCCTCACGAATTAGGTCAATGCCATTTTTTGCGCCAATATTGTAATCAATAAGATAGACATGATGATTTTGTTTCATCACTTCTGTCAATCCGGTTTCATAATCACCAATCCATTGAATGGAATATTTACGATGATCAATTTCTGAAATAATATCGCGTGTGATGATGTAATCTTCTTCATCATCATCAACCATTAATACTTTTATTTCAGTATGTGTCATGACTTGTGCCGTGGGAGTTCAACAATTTCAAACCAATACTTGTTGAGTGTTTTCATTACCTCAACCATGGAAGTAAAACTCACCGGTTTAGTAATAAAAGAATTTACCCCCAAGTTGTATGATCTCACAATATCTTCTTCAGCTTTTGATGTAGTTAAAACAATAACGGGAATCATGCTCAAACGCGCGTCTGACTTAATTTCTTTCAATGCCTCCCTACCATCTTTTTTTGGCATATTCAAATCGAGCAAAATGATGCCGGGCGTTGGATATTGTTTTTTGTTGCTATACTTTCCTTCGTTTTTCAAGTAGTGAATAAGCTCTTCGCCATCTTCAACATGCTGAATATTGTTTTTTAACCTGCTTTCATACAGCGCATCTGTAATCAACATGCGGTCTTCTGCATCATCGTCTGCAATAAGAATTTCAATGGATATGGCTTGTGGCATGGCTAAATTGAATGAGAAAAAACTATTGCAGATGAATGGTGACAACAAGATTATTCAACTCTGCGCTGAAAAAATATGATAAACATCATACAGAACCTGTTACAAGATATGATTTAATATGTGTGCTGGTGATTGAAATCATGCCTTCGAACCTTGGCAATGTGCAATTTTGTGCTTCATGAATAAAGGAATCACCGATATTAATTCTACACTGCTCAATATCCTTGGTGCCATTGCTTGCGCTTTGGTTTTTTATGCTGATGTAACAAGCCCTTTAGGTGTGGCATGGGGTTTTGTGTACACCATTGTTGTATTGATGACTTTGTGGATTAAAGGCATGAATCCAACCGTTGTGTTTAGTTTGATTGGCGTAATGCTCACCTTTTTTGGTCTCTTTTTTAAACCTGAGGGAACCGACATGTATATTGTATTAACAAATCGTGTGTTATCTATCATTTCTATTCTAATCACCATGTTTGGTATTATTCAGTACAAACGGCGTGAAAACATTATACAACAACAACAACGAGACGTACTCAAACTCACTGAAGAATTAAAAGTTTCCAATGCTGACTTGGAACAATTTGCCTATGTTGCCTCACATGATTTACAAGAGCCGTTGAGAAAAATTCAATCGTTTGGTGATCGTATATTGATTACTGAAAAAAGTAATCTCTCAGAAAAAGGTCAAGATTATTTTGACCGCATGATGAATGCCTCATCACGCATGCAAACATTAATTAATGATTTACTTACATACTCTCGTCTCTCAACCGGCAATAACCCATTTGTGAAAATTGATTTGAATGAAGTGTTGCATGAGGTGTTAGATGATTTGGAACTGGTAATAGAAAAAAGTGGTGCAAAAATTGAAACAGAAAAGCTACCACATATCGCCGCAGATAGAACCCAAATTAAACAACTCTTTCAGAATTTAATATCTAATTCTATTAAGTTCAGAAAAGAAAATGAAGCTCCGCTGATTAAATTGCAATGCAGAGAAATACAAGATTCTGCTTCATTAAAAAACAAGATTGAAATTACTGTTACAGATAACGGTATTGGATTTGACAGCAAGTACGCAGAAAAAGTATTCCAGTTTTTTCAACGCCTTGAAGGTAAAAAGTATGAGGGCTCAGGAATTGGGCTTGCTGTTTGCCGCAAAATAGCCGTGAGGCACGGGGGCAATATTGCAGTTCAAAGTGAAGCAGGCACAGGCACTACGTTTATAATCAACTTGCCGGTTGGCGGTTAGGCTTGTAAATTCTATTCATAACTTAGGCGCAGGTTGTGATCATTTATTACAACCCATTTGGGTTAAGATTTATTGAATTGCATAATTTGGGATCAAAGTTCATTCCCTTTTAAATATGTTGCTATTTTTCAACGTGTCACACTTTTTATTATCTTTCCATAAGCATATATTAACCAATCTAATTTTAACACATCTTGCGGCAGAAAGTGAATCAATTTTCAGTGGTTAGTTTATCTGATGAAACGGTTGTGGTTTCAATATTTGGAGAAAGACCACCATTATTGCCCATACTATTTCTATCAGTATTTGTGCTAGGCGGAATGATGATGCCAATTTTGATTTTATTTTTGGTAGACGAGTTCAGCTTTGGCTTATTTGTTTCAATGGGAATTTTTCTCGGGGTCTCAATTTTTTTATTGCGCATTTTGTTGTGGAATTTGTTCGGGAAACAGGTCTTAGAATTCCACCTTGATAATATAAAACACTATTTTGACTATAAACTATTTCATGACCAAAAATTACAAGGAACAGCAGCAGATTTCTATTTTTCTAAAACATCACGCGGAGAAGAAGATGGGAAACTGCAAATCGTGTATTTAAATAAAAACATTATATCTCCTTTTCAGCTAGATGGCATAAGCTTAGATGAGCTCATAAGTCTGATCCAAGAGTTGAGTAAACCAGATTCCGGACATCATTAGCAGCCGTGAGTTGCGACTCACACGTTCACAACAAAACAAATGCAAATTTAAATTTCTGATTCAGCAAGAGGATTTGAAAGATGAATTTCCGGGTCGTAAATTCTAATCATAACTTAGGCGCAGGTTGTGATCATCACGCTCTTTCCGTAGGCGCAGGTCGCGACCTGCGCCTACAACGACGTTTTTGTTTCACAACCTGAGCCTAAAGAAGGATCATTTTATTCTATCCATGCACAATTGTGGTATTGCGCTGAATTGTAAATTTGGGAAACAACATTTCGCATTACAACATGCTGTGGTCATGATACAACTAATTGTTGTCAATATACAACTAATGGTAAGCACATCTAATCAAAGCAGAATAGTTAGGCGGCATAATTTTGGGCAAATAAATTTAACGCATTATGATCAATTCAAAGTTAATAGGCAATAAAATTGCTCAGGCACGAAAAAAAATCAACTTATCACAAGCTGAACTTGCCAATAAAATATCTATCAGTCCGCAGGCCGTAGGCAAATGGGAGCGTGGAGAATCAATGCCCGATATCATCACCCTAAACCGCTTGTCTGAGCTATTTCAAGTTGACCTCAACTATTTTTCTGAAAATTCAAATCATGAAATAAATGATAAGCCAATTGAAAAATACACAGAGACAATTCATAAGGAACCAGTTGAGAAAAAAATAATTGATGGTGGCTGGGACATGTCAGAAGGCAACTGGACAGACGCCAATTTTTCAGGTATAAAAAATTTGAGCGAGAATTTTTGTTCTTCTAACCTTAAAAAATGTGATTTCTTAAATTCAGATTTATCAAAGCTCAATCTTACCAAAAACAACATGGAGGCCTGTGATTTCTCAGGGACAAAATTCAATAAATCCATCATCAAATCATCCAATTTTTTAGATAACAAGTACATTCAATGTGATTTTACTGAAGTTGAAATTGTTAAGACTAACCTTGAAAAGTGCAATTTCACTCAGGGTAATTTTACCGGCTCTCATCTTTCAGATTGTAATATTGAATCATGTAATTTCTCAGAAGTGGTTTGGAAATCAACCCAATTTATTAAAACCAATTTTAGTCACCTCATCTTTTCAGGTGCCCTTTCAGATTGTCATTTTGAGCGCTGTGGTTTCTACCGTGTGATATTTGAAAACGCGACAATCAAAAACTCTTTCTTTAAATATAATGAGCGATTTAGTAAAGTTCAATTTGTAAATTGTAAAACAGATTCTATTACTTATGCGTTTCTAAAAAATAACGCACCTATCCCTTTAAATACAGAAACTACTAAATTTTGTACCTTTGAGTCAAGGCATTAATTAGATTCAATGGGTAAAAATACAAAGTCATTTGAAATAAAACTTGAATATCTTATAGAGGACGGGGATAAATTTTGGAAATGCCTTGATGAAATAAACGAACTGATTGGGAGAAGGCAAGATGTGCCAGCCAAAACAGCGATTAATCTACTGTCTATATTGTCGAAGGCAAATAAATCAAAAGTATTATCAGAAAAAGAGCGTATATCAAAAATATACTATGAAGCATTAAACGGAATCGAAGAGCAGAAAATCGAATTAAATGGGCACATTTTTAGAACTTATTACTTCCCAGTTGACCACGAAGAAAGAATAAAAGAAGAATACAGTATAGGCAGGTTGGTGTCGTCTGTAATTTCAAAATATGAACGAAGTAAAAAGGATTCTGATATTAGACCAAGTATTTGTAGATACGTGATAGAATACCTGAATGACTTTAATATCTCAACAAAAAAACTTTCAGATTACAAACGTGCCTTTATTTCTTGTAAAATTATTGAGGCATTAGGATCAAGTGTATTGGATAAAAAAGCACCAAAGCGAAATGTTTCCGCATACTATAATGCTATTCAGCATCATTATAAAAAAGCAAAAGACCGCCTAAAAAAATAGGTCGGTCTTTCAGAATCTTTTCTTGACATAACAAAGATACATAAATTTTAGGTGCTTAAATCATGTAGTCCGATTTTAGGTACTTAAATTTTTTCAAAATTGTTATGCACCTCTTTTATTTATTCGCCATCAAAGTCAATCTACATTTGTATCGCCAATCATGGTGTTGGGGGTACTTAATGGTAAGAATCTTTTCTTGACAAAAAGATGTAAGTCGGTTCGATTCCGACTATCTCCACTAAAAACAAGAGTCAATGAATTTATTTGAAATACAAAAGCGGTTCAATACACGTAAAAAGTGCATTGAATTTCTTGAAAAAAAGAAGTGGGGTGAAATTCCTGTTTCACCATTCACAGGTAAAACAAACGTTACAAAACGTAAAGGCTCTATATATTGGCATTGCAACGACACAAACAAAGATTTTACTGTTCTAAACGGAACTATTTTTGAAGCAAGCAAGTTGGAGCTGCCCAAATGGTTTATGCTTATTGCTTTGATGTTAAACGCAAAGAAAGGTATTTCATCAGCGCAGGTTTCAAGACAATAGGCGTAACATATAAAACGGCGTGGTATGCCTGTATGCGTGTGCGTTGTGCAATGGTTGATGATGGCGAAATGCTTGAAGGCATTGTAGAGATGGACGAATCATATATTGGAGGCAAACCAAGAAAAAGAGGCGTAAAAGTTGATCCAAGTGTTGCTAATTTATCTACGGTTGATATTAACAAACCAAAAAGAGGCAGAGGAACGGATAAAATACCTGTTGTTGGAATTGTAGAGCGTGAAGGCAAAAAACGTGTTATAGCAAAAGTGATGGATTCACTTACTTCCCGTGATATGTTGGCAATGCTTAAAAAGTATGTTGATACTGATAATGCCGTAATGATGACAGATGAATATAAAGCATATAAAAGTTTTGACAGTCATCTACAACATCTAACTGTAAATCATTCACTGAAAGAATATGTGAAGGATGGAGTAATACATACAAACACAATTGAAGGATTTTGGAGCATTGTAAAAGGAGGCATTAAAGGTCAGTATGTAGTGTTAAGCAAAAAATATCTGCCGTTCTATATGGTTGAATTTGCTTACAAATACAATAACAAAAACAAAAAATCGTTTTTTGATGAAACAATAGATAAGGCTGTTGACGATGGAAAATGCTTAGTCGATTACAAACCGAAAAAGATCATTAAACGAATTACGTACCCTCAGAAAAAATCCCATATTGCGAAGAAAATAAACCGCCCAGATTGGATAAGGAACAAACAAAAAAGGGATAGCTTTTAAAAAGCAATCCCTAAAAAATCAAATGATGACAACTCAACTATTTGATGTTGTAAATATCTCTCTCGTTATTAGTCATCATTCCTACGTTTTGAATCACAACAATTTTAAAAGTCCATGTTCCGGGATTTAATGTTAAATGATCTGAGTCCGTCCAAAAAATTGTAACTTGTCCTAAGGAACTTGTAACTTCCAAAGACGTTGAATAGGTGTCTGACGGATAAAATGTTACTGGAAGTTGTGACCATTGACTTGAACCAACTGAAATATAAACCAAAACAGCCCCATCATCTAAAACATCCTGCGTTATTGGTGTGTAATTTATTGCTTTATAGTATGAAGGGTCAGACCATGTCCAACTTGAAATTGTGAACTGATCGGACTCAATATTGGCATCCTGAGAAGGGATAACTGGTTCTGTATAATGATAGCAACTACCATCATCAACTGTTGCATAAGTTGAATAATTTTCTGCGGTATTGTCTGTGCATCCGTAGATTTCTTTTTTACACGAAAACATTGTCAAAGAACTGCCTAACGTTAGTGCGATTATAACTTTTTTCATTTTTCGTTTTTTAGATTAATAAACTAATTGAACTGTTTTGCAATCTGCTTTCGGAATAGATACGCTTCCATCCCATTCAGCAGGAAATAAGGCATCTTCTTCTGCGTGGTATGAATATGTGCCTGATGGTAATGTAAAATTTGCGCAACCGTTTGCTCCACAATCAGGAACGGCAGATAGATTAACCGAAATAGTGCTTGTGATTCCGTTTAATGTGACATTGACATTATCTGAACCGCTTGACATCCAAAACGTGACTTGCCCTGTGTATTCACAAGAACCGTCATTATCATTGGCTGATGCGTTGTAGTTGTCTGCAAGAGGGTCTGTGCATCCTTCTTTTTTACAAGAAACAGCGATAAATAGCCCTGCCAAAATCAATAAGAATTTAAGTTTTTTCATAAAGTTTAAATTTAAGTTGAGGTCAAATATAGGCAACTTTGCTATAATTTAAGATGTGCAGTTATAGCAATTTTGCTATGTGCATAAAGTCAGGGATGAAAAGATACTCAGAAGATTTGGTGAAAACCTTAGAAAAATAAGGAAATCAAAAGGTATGAGCCAAGAAGATTTGGCTTATGAATCTGATCTTACTTTAAGTCAGATAGCGAGAATAGAGACAGGCAGACTTAATACTTCAATTTGCACGGTTTATGCAATAGCCAAAGGGCTTGGCGTTGATGCAAAAGAACTAATGTAAAACGGCAGGAAACTTGTTTTATACTCTTGGAGGAATCATTGCTAAAAAAATCAAGGCACTGTATTTAAAATAAGTTATTTTTAACTGCTTTTTGGTGAGGCCTCATCATTGAGTTTAACCTTAAAAATTAAACAAAATGAAAATTAAAACATCAAAAATGTATGGGGATGCCGTTGTTTGTATTCCCATTGAGACTGTGCCTATGTTAATTAACCTTTTTGTATTTGCATACATTATAGGAAACATTGTTGGCAAAAACAGTAAGCAATAGTGTGTGCCATTGCTTCCCCGATTGGTTTTGCTGATCGGGGCATTTTTTTGAATACATAAATACTCTACACAGAGATTTTTGATGCCTTGATTTTATAATTTAATACTTAGTTTTTTCTATTTTCTGTATTTAAAGGGATAGGTGCGAAAAATAATCAAGCCGACTTGTCCGGTATAACAATAGTGAGCTAAATTTAACTGAGTGAAAGAAACTCAAGCTCATTGATGAGTTAGCCAAGGAAAAAAATGGATAATATTCTACTACAATAAAAACAAATCTCCTACCCCATGTCAAAAAACAAAGTTGAACTGCATCGTGTGTTTACCGCAAGTCCTGAAAAAATATTTAAAGCATTCACTGATCCTGATGCCATGGCTTCATGGCTTCCTCCTTATGGATTTATATGCAAAGTACATCAAATGGATGTAAAAGTGGGCGGTAAATACAAGATGTCATTTACCAATTTTACCACCGGTAGTTCTCACGCTTTTGGCGGCGAATATCTAGCGCTAGTTCCAAACGAATTATTGAAATATTCTGATAAGTTTGATGACCCAACCTTACCGGACGAAATGATCACGACCATTGAAATAAAAAAAGTGGTTTGCGGAACAGAACTGCGCGCAACACAAGAAGGAATTCCCGATGCAATACCTCTTGAAATGTGCTATCTTGGTTGGCAAGAATCATTAGAAAAACTCAAACGCTTAGTTGAGCCAAATATTCCGGATGGGGAGTGAAATTTTGTTTACCATCAAAACATTTATTGATGTGCGTTCACCTTCTTACTTATTCATAATCGTAACGTTTATTTCCTTTGGTTCTGCCGGTACCAAAACAGATGACAAGTTCAATGATGAGAACTTCATGGATCTTGTTTACTTTGATATCCTTCATGGTGTCTAAAATCGAGAACCAGACACGGCAAACAGAATGACAGAAGCAAACTATAAAATATATTAGATGATCCATCTCAATATTTCGTATCTTTGAATATACATGGTTAAGATGAATAGCCAAGAATACATACTGTCAAGCATCAAGAAGCATAAAAGCGAACTTGCCAGATATGGCGTGCATAATGTTGGGTTATTTGGATCTTATGCTAAGGGTGAACAATCATCTGGTAGTGATATCGATATTTTAATTGATTTCGATCCCAAGCAGGAGAATTTCGACAATTTCATGGCGGTGTGTGATATACTTGAAAAACTTTTCCAAAATCAGAAAGTAGAAATCGTCACCAAAAATGGTTTGAGCCCGTACATTGGACCGTCTATTCTTAGGGAAGTAATGTATGTCTAAAGATCCACATGAATATCTCAGACATATTTTAGATGAATGCAACTTTCTGCTCCAATTATCTGAATACGGATTATCAAAAGAAGAATTGCTCAACGATGAAACGAAGAAACGAGCGGTTGTTCGAAGTCTTGAAATAATTGGGGAAGCAACCAAGAAAATTCCAGTTGATTTTAAGTTGAAATGGACATCAGTTAATTGGCGAGAAATGGCAGGTATGAGGGACAGACTAATTCATGAATATATGGGTGTAAACTACCATATAGTCTGGGATGTAGTAATGAATAAAATTCCAAAACTAAAATTGCAGATCCAAGAAATTCTACCGTCTTAATTCAACGAACTCAACAACCTCAATATCTCCTCCTCCACTTCTTTAGAATCCCAAACTTTTTCAATGTCAGGTCGGTTCATCACCTTGCGCATGATTTCGTCTTGCTTTTTTCCGTTTTGGTAGGCTACTGAATATCGCGTGTTTGTAAAAGATACTTGCGTATAAAGAGGTGTCCATTTATCAGGGTGTAATTTATTGAAATGTGCTTCAATTTTTTTCTGGAGAAGAAATTTCGGATCCGCCACAAAATCACGCATCACAAAATAATTTTCTACTGAAAGATCTTGCACGGCATCACCATCAGGTTTGCGCAAGGTTTCATATTCTTTAAAAATAACCGGCCAGTTTTCGTTGTGCCTTTTCATTAAATCAAACATTACGGTGCAATCTTCAAAACCGGCGTTCATGCCCTGACCATAGAACGGAACCGTTGCATGTGCAGCATCACCCATAAGGGCAACTTTTCCTTTTGTCCACGGAAAGCAGCGAATAATGGCAAGTGATGATAATGGATTGCTGTGCCAGGTTTCCAAAAGATTAGGACAGATATCAAAAAAATCAGGAAAAGTAGTTTTGAAAAAATGCTGAATATCCTCATCAGTTTTTAATGCACTGAATGATTTTTCACCCTCAAAAGGCATGAACAAAGTACAGGTGAACGACCCGTCTTCATTAGCCAATGCAATAAGCATGAATCTACCGCGTGGCCAAATATGCAGGGCGTTTTTTTCTAATTTATATGATCCGTCTGCATTCGCCGGCAAGAGTAATTCCTTGTATCCATCTTCAATATAATGCTGGCTGTATTGAAAGCGATCTAATTTCTGAAAGGCGTTATATCTTGCTGCAGAAAAAGCACCATCGGTTGCAAAAACAACATCCGCTTTGGCTGAAATTTTTTCTCCGCTTTCCGTGTTTTCAAAATAGGCAAGTCCATTTTCCAAATCAACATCAACGCATTTGTGATGATAGTGAATCACTGCCCCACCGCGCTCTTCAGCAATGTCCATCATTTTAGCATTCAGTCCACCACGTGAAACAGAGAATATTGCTTGCCCTTCTTTTCCGTAGGGTTGAAAATTTTGCTTGCCGTCTAAATCATGCATGATGCGCCCCGGCATGGCTATCGCAATTTTTCTGACATCATCTGCTACACCCACGGTTTCTAAAGCCGTCCAACCGCGGTATGACATGGCAAGGTTAATAGATTTTCCGGCTGAAATATCTGCTTTACGAATGTCAGGCCGACGCTCATAAATGCTTACTTTATATCCTGCTTTTGAAAGATAAACGGCCCAAAGCGAACCAACCAGTCCGGCTCCGATAATGATTGCTGTTTTTTGCATAATGTCTATTTATTGCCATCATTTGACATGACAGCAAAAGGGGTTAGGTGTTTTTTGTGGGTTAAATTTAGGAATTTTGTTCAAGACGTTGGGGGTGAGGTTTACAGGATTAGCTATCAGTATTCTATGGTAGAATTTTCCTTTTTCTAACTTCTGGGAATCAGACGATGAGCTCGATTTTGCATTACCGTCTTGTATTCCGCTTTCATTCCCTTTGACAAAAATGATTCATCAATAAATTTCAACGCCTCGTCTAAATTTTTTTCTATCCTGTAGAACGCATTTTCCACTTGTTTCTTATTTAATCCAAGTCCGGTTCCTAATCCTTCAAAGTGTTCTCGTTTTAGTTTTTTCTTTTTTCCGGCTAAGGTTAGAGCAAGTTCTTCGTCATCTTCTGGATTAAGAATAGTGACATTTAATAGGTCGTATGCCGGGGCAAGTGTCCAGCCTGAAGATCTTTCAATCATAGAAAAATTCTTCAGGTGCATGTCGTTGTTTCCTGTTAAAAAAGTGAAAAGTGACAATTCAAAAAAGATAATTTTATCCAGCACCGTATTATCAGAAAATTGCTCAATTGCCTTTCCGATTTTTTCTAAGGAACTTTTGTATTTGTCAAAAGCTTCAGTAATCTGAAACATATCGAGCATGTGTATTTTTTCACCTTTATCTGTTCTGTCGATGCGCCTTGTGATATAAGCTAATTCGCCTGAAGCCAATCGTATAAGTGATGATGGCACCACGCGAATTCCAAAAATTTCTGCTACTCGCATGGTCAGATGTTCATTTTCTGGCATTTCTGGGAAGCGATCAGTCGGAGGTTTAAATATGTAACTGCCTCCTAACGCACCAATGACCGTTAATCTGGTATCTGATTTCAGCGTTACTTTTTTCTCAAGAGACATGGATAATTTTGGTTGAACACCCGGGACAGTAATACTTCTTTCAACAACTGTTTCTGCAAGCGCAGTCATTTCATTCAATGAATATTCTATAATCGGGGGTATTTTTAATCCGAAAAATTTCACTGAACATTCTTCATGAAAATCATACCCCTTTTCAATAGCCTCATAGCAATACAAACATTTATTTTTCATCGCTTACAAGAATTGTTTCAACACTCACGGCTCCAATGCAATTCTGACAGCATGCCAGCAAAAGTCCCATGCGGTCATTTTGATTTATTTTCCAGCTTTTTGATGCAACATCCAATAACCAGCCTTCAGGAATTAAACCTTCAAAAAAGGGGAAGAGTCTTTTATCCATGTAGGGTTCATTGCGCACCGGCATGGTAAATGTGATGAATTCTTTCGGGTAATTTTGAACATGCTCAACGGTGTATTTAAACATATATTCTCCTTCATCGGTTTCAGTAATGATCCCGGCCAGATGATTTTTGTAAAAAACTTTTCCTTGTCTCATTTATGAATTTCTTTACTGTTCACCGGAGCCAGTTCGTGTCCAAACATGCTTAATATAAGATTTACTTTGTCCATATTCAAATTGGTTTTCCCCTGTTCAATTTTGCGCACAACGGTTAGTGCCACACCGGCACGCTCTGCAAATTCTTCCTGAGTCAGGTTCGCTGCCTTGCGACGAAATTTTACGAATTCAGCTATTGTACTCATTATATTTAAATAGATATAATATTGAGTAAATATACGTAATTATATGTAAATAGATATAATAATAATGAATATAAAATAATTATATGTAATTGCGTATAGTCTATCTCCGACCTAATCCCATGCCTTCTTGATGGAGAAACAAACACTACCTAATAATAGCATCCTCCAACGTCACCCCGAACCGATAAATATCTTCAAACGAATTGTACAACGGAACAGGCGCAAGGCGTATCACATTAGGCTCTCTCCAATCAGCAATAACGCCTTGTTTGGTTAGGGCATCAAATAATGATTTTCCTTTACCGTGAACTAAAATTGAAAGTTGTGCGCCGCGTCTGTTTTCTTCTTTTGGTGTGATAATTTCAAATTGACATTTATCTGAATTTTTAGCAGAAATTTCCAGAATAACTTCTTCAAGATAGTTAGTTAGTTGAATTCTTTTTTCAATGAGTTTATCCATTCCAACTTCATCAAAAATATCTAATGAAGCAAGATGAGCGGCCATTCCAAGAACAGGAGCATTACTGAGTTGCCAGCCTTCAGCGCCCTGCATCGGTTTGAATCCGGGCTCCATTAAAAAACGCACTGATTTATCATGTCCCCACCAACCGGCAAAACGTGGCAGTTCAGGTTTGTTTGCATGATTTTCATGAACAAACATGCCACTCACCCCACCCGGACTTGAATTCAAATATTTATACGTGCACCATGCCGCAAAATCCACCTGCCAATCATGCAAATTTAATTTCACATTGCCCGCTGCGTGTGCTAAATCAAAACCAACAATTGCACCCGCTTTATGTCCGGCTTCGGTAATGGTTTTCATGTCAAATAACTGACCGGTATAATAATTCACGCCGCCCATCATGACCAAGGCAATTTCATCTCCGTATTTTGAAATTAACTCTAAAATATCCTGTTCATGAATAGTATGTTCCCCTTGTCTTGGTTCAATTTCAATAATAGCATCTTTAGGATCATAGCCATGAAATTTTACCTGTGATTCCAATGCGTATTGATCACTTGGAAAAGCTTTTTTCTCGCAAAGAATTTTATACCTTGATTTTGCCGGACGATAAAAAGAAACCATCAACAAATGCAAATTCGTTGTTAGGCTGTGTGTAATTACCACTTCAGAAGATTTTGCACCAACAATTTTTGCCGCCTTGCTTGACAATTGTTCGTGATATGAAAACCAGGGACGCTTTGCATGAAAATGACCTTCAACCCCAAATTCTGCCCAATCATTGAGCTCTTGTTGTATGTAGGCAGAAGTTGATTTTGGTTGAAGCCCAAGCGAATTACCTGTATAATACAGAGCATTTTCTCCCTTGAACTGCGGAAAGAAAAATTGGTTGCGATATGCACGTATCGGATCTTTTTGATCCATCACTCTTGCAAATTCAAGCGTATTTTTGTTTGCTGTCATTGTTTACGTAATTTTGTGTCGCCTTTCGGTCATTAAAATTTTAATTCGGCTAACTGAGCAAAGATAAAACAACCTTCCATAACTGAATGTCCATGATTTCACGCAAAACCTCAGAACAACTTTTTGAAAAAGCCAAAACCATTTTTCCAGGTGGTGTAAATTCACCCGTGCGGGCGTTCCGTTCAGTAGGTGGTTCTCCCTTGTTTATTGCCCAAGGTGACGGTTGCCATATTTGGGATGAAGACGGGAATAAATTCGTTGATTTTTGCTGTAGCTGGGGACCACTAATTCTGGGGCATAATCACCCGGGTGTGCGCAACGCAATTGTTGATGCGGTTTCCAAAGGAACATCCTACGGTGCTCCTACTCGATTAGAAAATGAATTGGGTGAACTGATATTAAAAAACAACCCATTCATTGAAATGATTCGTTTTGTAAGTTCGGGCACTGAAGCGGTGATGTCAGCCATCAGACTAGCACGCGGGTATACTAAACGGAACAAAATAATCAAATTTGATGGCTGCTACCACGGTCATGCTGATTCATTGTTGGTCAATGCCGGATCAGGTTTGGCTACCCTTGGCACCTCATCATCAGCCGGCGTACCTGATGCATTTTCAAAAGAAACTATTGTTCTTCCGCTCAATGATGAAGAGGCGGTTCTTCAGGCAATTCGTGAATACGGGCATGATATTGCTTGCATCATTATTGAACCCATTCCGGCCAATAACGGCTTGTTATTACAGAAAAAAGAATACCTTGAATTTTTGCGTAAAACATGTACTGATCACAACATCTTGCTGTTTTTTGACGAAGTGATTTCAGGTTTTAGGGTGTCATTCACCGGTGCAGCAGGATATTACGGCATTAAGCCGGATTTAGTAACCTATGGGAAAATTATTGGTGGTGGCATGCCGGTTGGTGCTTATGGGGCTTCAAAAGAAATTATGTCTTGCATTTCACCGATTGGTAATGTGTATCAGGCCGGTACACTTTCAGGTAATCCCGTTGCTATGGCGGCTGGTTTTGCCCAACTGTCTCAATGTCTTCAAAACGACTTTTACAAAACACTTGAAAATAAAACTAAACATTTCGTTGAAAGTATCATGAATCACTCTAAGTCAAAAGGATATGAATTTGAAATGGTACAAATTGGTTCTATTTTCTGGTTAGCATTTTCAACCAATGTTATTCGCAAATCAGATGAAATTAACCCATCAAGCATGGATCAATTCAAAAAATTGTACAGTTTGTTGCTTGATCAAGGAATTTATTTAGGTCCTTCGGGTTATGAAGTTGGTTTTGTATCAGCAGCTCACACACAAGAAATATTGGATGATTGCGCGAAAAAATTCTGCCTTTGCCTTGATCAGGTTTTTGCTTAGCGCTGAATTTGATTATCTTCGGTAGCGAAAATGAAAAACTGCAGTTACCGGTTCATCCTATTTTTTACCGGATTATTTTCTTTACTATGTTCCTGGTCACAGGGCACTGAATTGGCTGTCCAAACAGGTCATTCTGATCCTGTTACGGCACTTGCATTCAGCGCAGGAGACATATATCTTGCCTCAGGTGATACTGATGGGAAAATTGTTATCTGGGATTTGCTTTCCGGTAAACAAGCGCAAACTATTTCAGCACATGACCATGCCATTACTGATTTAATTTTTTTAAAAGATCAGAATCTACTCATTTCATCATCACTAGATAGTACAATAAAAGTTTGGCAATATTTTTCAGCAGAAATTATCAAAGAAATTCAATTTGATTTTGCAGTGAACGATATCCATCTTTCATCCAATGAAAATGAATTGGCAGTTGCCGGAAAACAGGTTTGGTTAATGTCGGTTACGAACATCCTGAAAGATGATAATCAAGCCTTTACCGTTTCTATATCTCACCCTGCGGAAAATAAGTTAGGCAAGCGAATAGGCATTTTTCCAAAACACACTTTTGATGCAGTGTCAATTAGCCCTGATCACAAACATATTGTTCTTGGAGGACAAGAAGAAGATTTCTGCTACGTGTTGGACCAAACCAATTGGCAGCTAATAAAAAAAATACCTGCGCAGGTGAATTCACTTACTTTCAATCCGCAATCTACTGCTGTTTATTTTACATCAAAACATGGTCTTGCCGGTGAGGTGGAGCTGCAAGGCAAAAAGCGCAGGGGAACCAGTAGTGACTGGATGCTTAACACATTTAACGCGGTAATTGCAGATAGCACTATGCTTTATCTGGCTGATAATTCAGGTCAGATTTCAATTATAGATTTAAAAAAATTCAGCTTGAAAAAAATCTTACTGGGAGATCATGATCGTCTGAACGCGTTGGCTTTATCTCACTCAGGTCACTTTCTTGCGTCGGCCGGTGATGAAGGAAAAATCACCATTTGGGATGTTGATTCCTACACGCCCATGAAAGAACTCTATGGAGCTGTGAGTCAAATTAATGACTTTCTTTTTTCAGAAGATGGCAAAGAAATTCTCATTGGTTATCATGATGGTTCGCTTCGGCGTACGCATTTGGTTTCAAATATGAGCATGGTAAACACAGTAAGTCCGTCATCTGATGTGTTGAATTCCAGATTCTCTTGGTCAATAAATCACTTGATTAGCTTTACCCCAGATTCTGCGGTTTGTCTGGTTTACAAAAAGCGCAAATCCATGGATGCTGATAATACTTATGATAAAATTGAAGCCTATGAAGTAATTTGGTATTTTGAGACCAATACCTTAAGCATGACCAAGTGCAAATACCTCACAGGGCGCGCAGTTGAATACATGAGAGATAGAAAAAAAGGAATCAAACATTCCGATGATTTTCTGCTTGAACCCCATCTATCTGATCTGCTGAAAATGGATGGGCTCAATACCAACGAATCAAGTTCTTCACCCGGTGCAGTGCTCGCTAATATTTTAAATCAGCATAATTCAACTAATCAAGTTACGTGTGCTAAATACAATAGCGCATTCAAGTTTTTTGCAACCGCAGGTCGTGACGGACTCATCCGATTTTGGGATGATGAGTCAGGCGAATTGTTGGTCACATTCGGCCCATTCAAAGGCGGGCAGTTCATTTATATTCACCCTGAAGGGTTTTATTTTTCTTCAAAAAAGGCGCTAGATCAGGTTAGTTTTAGAAAGAATGGAAGACTGTATGCGTTTGAACAATTTGATATTCTTTACAACCGACCTGATTTAATAGCGGCCCGACTTCCTTATTACGATTCGCTGTATGTGAACGCCTACCGAAATGCATATTTGAAGCGCCTAAAAAAAATGAATATGCATGAATCAATTCTCTCATCTGAAATTGATGCGCCGGATATTTCCTTCACTAGAAAGCTTGAAAAATTAATCACTGAGAATAAAGTGCTTCTGAGCATATCTTGCTTTGATGCGAATAATGAGTTGGACAAGTTGCATTTGAGAATTAACGGGGTCCCGGAATTCGGAAGGTTCGGAAAAGAAATTTCCGGCATGCAGTGGAAGGACAGTTTTGAAATTGAACTCAACCCGGGCACTAATTATTTTCAGATCCATTGCGTGAATGAAAAAGGCATCTCTTCAGTCAAAGAATCGTTCTCGGTTGAAGCACATAAAAAAGATCCGGGATCTGACTTGTATTTGGTTTCAATTGGAGTTTCAAACTATCATCAAAAGCAATATAACCTAAATTTTGCGAGGAAAGACGCAGAAGATTTAAAAAATTGGTTTTCAAAACCTTTTGGCCCCTTCAACTCAACTAAAACTAAATTATTAGTAGATACTGAAGTGACTCAATCTATGCTTCCTGAAATTATTGACTTTTTATCGCCGGCAGCGGTAAACGATGTGGTAATAATCTTCATTGCCGGACATGGAGTATTAGATGAAAATTTGAATTATTTTTTAGCCACGCATGATTTAGACTTTAATAATCCGGCAGAAAAAGGTATTTCTTATGAGTCATTGGATGATTTGATGGACAAAGTGAAAAGCAGAAAAAAAGTGATGTTCATTGATGCCTGTCATTCCGGTGAAATAGATAAAGACGACATAATAAAGACTGACCTAATAGAAAACGAACAAGGAGACATCAAGTTCAGATCACCGCTCAGTTTTATGCTTCTTGACAGCACGGGTTCATTTGATTTAGCAAAAACATTATTTGCTGATATGCGACTCAACAACGGAACCAGCGTAATTTCAAGCGCGGGCGGCACCGAGTATGCCATTGAAACAGATCAACTAAAAAACGGTGTATTCACTTGGTGTCTGCTTTACGGCCTGTCATCAGGCGCAGCTGATCTCAATAAAAACCGCATTATTACCTTGTCTGAACTGCAAGAATATTTGCTCTTTGAAGTGTCAAAACTAACCGGTGGAAAACAAACACCCACATCAAGGGTAGAAAACCTTAGTACAGATTTCAGAATTAAATAATACGCATTATGAAGAATAAAAACTTGCTTCTGTTGATTCTGGTAATTGTGTCACAACGCGCATTTAATCAAACATTTGATTTTGGGGTGGAAGTTCAACAAAACACCAACCTGGTTAAAAAATACGGTCTTTCTGATGAACCATCAGAGCAGAACAAAGCAATATCAGTACTTGATTTGAATGGAGACACCATGAATCTTTATTTCACTAAATTCTCCATGGTGAACAACTTTGAAATTCCCGTTTATTTCAGATTTAATTTTGGCAGACGGTATTTTATTGATCTTAAACTATCCAATGCTGCACACACGCTAAACATGGAGGGCGTTTCAAATTTTAATCGCTCATACTATATTGATAATTATGGCACGTACGCTGATTTTGTAACCCAGGCGCAGGCCAACGGCTTCACCAATGTTGACACCTCAGATTATCTTAACTACATCAATGCAGCTATACTGAGTAATGAGCAAATAATTAGATCAACAGAAGAGTTCAAAGTGCTTTCGCTTACAGGCAATTTCGGTTTTAGGTTATTGCCACACAGAAGTATTAAACCATATATTACTATGGGCTTTACGGTCAAGGGAAAATATAGAAAATACACCTATCAAAATCTAGATTTTTCAAGACCAACCGTATATGATTATAACGCCATCAATCAAGGTGTAAGCAAATTTGCTGAGAACACCTATTATATTAATCTGGGATTGGGAGCCGAATTCTATAGATTTCGTGCGGGGCTATATTATCAGGGTGGCGTTTCATTCCGTTCTACCAGCGGTATTACCAATAGCACCGTTGTTTATGTAAACCCAAACACACCATTTGAACGAGTTCACTCGTATGGCTTCACCTTTTGTGCCAACTTGTTCTCAGCATCGTATGGTAAAAAAGTTGTCAGAGAAGATATCAGTTCAGATGACATAGTAGTTTCCAATATTGAAAAGAAAAGATATAAATGGGAATTTGGCGTGCGGCTTAACCGTCGTGGCTTCAATGAGGTTAGCACGTTTTATACTGATCCGGCAAACAGACTGTCCGTTATGTCAAGAGATTCAATACTCTATTACAACGGTAGTGAAATACAAAGTGCTGAAAAGGTGCAGGTACTCACTTTTGGTGATGTGAAACGGGTATTTTGGTCAGGTCAACTTGATTTTTTAGCAAGCAGAAATTTTGGAAAACGATTTGCTTTAGAGATATCTATCGGCTCATCAAGTTTAACAACAGACATTGAAACGGTTGAATTCACCGGAACCACAATACATGACACTATAGGTAATTACTGGCTTTTCACAAATAACGAACCCCGCGTGCGGGCAGGAGTGTATCGCAATATTTTCAATTTAACAAATTTTGCCACTGCCCTATCGTTTAAAATTGTTGACCGTGATTTGTTCTATTTTAGTATTGTTGTTGGCAGCGGGTTCACTGCCATGCTACACCGTTCATTACAATTTGTTGATTTGCCAGATGGCGTAAATGAATTGGAAATTTATCAAACCATTGATCAGAATTATTACAACATCGGCAATACTAATATTTATGCTTATCAGGGAAGCATGACATCAGATATCAACACAACCCCTGATGAACTTTTTAATAAATTCGGCAATACTAAACTGAATAGTGATTGGCCAACACCTGAGAAACAGAGGTCAAGCTATCCTATGGTGAAATTAGGTTTTGAAGCAGGCATTGATAGGTTTACGCTGGCAGTATATGTTGACAGAAGTAAAAGTTATATGGATGGATTCCTGCTCAACAAATACGCCTCAATTTATTTTTCAGTGGGATATAAACTCATCCGGAGATAATAATTTGGGCAAACAAAAATAATGCAGGTAATAATAATAATCCATCAACATAAAAAGAGTAGAAGAAATCCCCTTTTTTATTGGGTGCCAAAAAAGTTAAAACTAAGGCAAACAACCCAACCAGTATGGCAGAATAAAGAAATACTATTCCGCTCCAAATTTCAAACCCAACAGAACTTATTACTAAAAACCCAACCAACCACAGAGAGGCCTTTGTGCCTAATATTTGAGGCATGGTGCGCAATGAATGATCATCAATAGCCCGATCACGATAATCAAATAAAATTGCCAGAGATAATATGAAAAAAAACCGCCCCATTACAAAATAGATTAAATGCAAATCAAAAGCATGATTGGAGTGCATGAAAGGTAAGCCCACAGTTACTAAAATCCAGGTAATTGAAACAATAAATGCCTTTGAAAAAGGAATTTCTCTCAACCCGTTAAAACTAGGATGAATATAGCGTCCTGCATATAGCAGAGAAATGGCGCCCACAGGTATCATGAGATAGAACACTTCTGTTTTCAAAAAAAAACAACTTGTTATCGACATACCGGCTGAAAGAAACAATTGCAGAATAATCAGCCTGTAGTTCTTGGTGTAGAAGTCTAGCCATGATGTTTGTAGCGATTGATTTGTTTTTACTTTAATGAATCGTTGAAAAGTATAAATGAAAAGTGAAGAGAAAAAAACAAAACTCAAACAATACGCATCTGGTTTTAAATTCAACAACACAAAATGATACCAGGTGGTTGCAACTGCGCCGGCAGCCAGCCATACATTCGTGTAAACCAAATATCTGAGCGCTGCGATAGAATTTAATACGGGTTAAAAATATAGTATGATATCATTCCGGCACCAATACCAATGGCACTTCCAAGCAAGGAGGCCAAAACACGTTTTTGTTTTGCCACTCTATGATATCCGCGGTAATAACTTGCATCACCAAAAAGATTCTTTTGCAATATCTGATGTTCTTTCAGCCTGAATGAAGGCAAACCCCAAACGGCTGATAATACAATAGGAGAAACAATAGGAAGCAAACTGGGAGCAGAACCAAAAAAACCAACTATTTTACTTGGGGGCGTGAAATTGGCAGCATAAAAATCATCATATGACCTCTGAGAATAATACGTGTCAAGCAGTGAAATTCCATAACCGCACAATAGACCGGTTATAAACGCCACTCTGGGTTTAAAGGTTTGACGCGCATCATAACTGCCAAGGGTAGAATTTTTAGCTTCGTGCACAGTTAGAAAATCTCCGGCAAATTCGTTTTGCAAATACACTACCGTCTCTTGGCCATCATCAGTAAAAGAAAACAACCGATCTGCGGTCAGTTCCATCGGTATTGATTGATTCTTTTTATCAAGCCCCTGATATTTTAAGATTCCATTTTCATAGCTCGTTATTTCACCTCGGTATACTTTGCCGTTGAGCAAAATAATAGAGTCAGATTGTCCAAATACAGGAATAAAAAAGCATGATAACAATAAGCAAATTACAATGCGCATGACAATTATTTATAGGGTAAAGGTGATCATTTTTTAGGTTTCATCATACAATTAGATTAGGGTTTTTAATCAAATGAAAAGAGGCTGTAAACCTGATTATTAAAAATTGTTCATCATATTTTACTCTGCTTAACAGCATTACAATAATTTGTGAAGATAATTTTTGGCAAACCTTTGCGCGTTCCTATTCTCGTTATATTTGCTAATAATAACTAAGAATAATATACTCAAACAATATCCGTATGATTTTTGAAAACAGACACATTGGACCAGACTCTGCAGAGCGCAACTCCATGTTAAAGGCAATTGGTGTAAACTCACTGGATGAGCTCATTGACAAAACAGTTCCTGCCGGTATCCGTCTTAAGGCTCCACTGAAAATTGACAGCGCCATGACTGAGCATGAGTTTCTGGCGCACATCAAAACAATAGCATCAAAAAACAAAGTGTTCAAATCATATCTGGGACAAGGCTATTATAATACCCTTGTGCCTTCCGTTATTTTGCGCAATGTTTTTGAAAATCCGGGATGGTATACAGCGTATACGCCTTATCAGGCTGAAATTTCACAAGGACGTCTAGAAGCTTTGTTGAATTTTCAAACCATGATTCTTGATTTGACAAAAATGGAAATTGCCAACGCCTCGCTTCTTGATGAAGGCACCGCGGCAGCTGAAGCTATGATTATGTTCTACAATTCACGCACACGTGAACAAGAAAAAGCGAACGTAAATAAGTTTTTTATTTCTGAAAACTGTTTTGCACAAACTATAGATGTAGTAACAGGGCGCGCTGAAAACTTTGGTGTTGAAGTAGTGGTGGGTTCACCTGAAAAATTCTCTTTCGGATCTGAATATTTTGGTGCAATTCTTCAATATCCTGACAAAAATGGAGTAGCAACAGATTGGACAGATTTTGTAAATAAATCACACGCCGCCAATATCAAAGTTGGTTTTGCAGCAGATATTATGTCACTCGTGCTGCTCAAAGCACCTGGTGATTTTGGTGCTGATGCAGTATTCGGCAACACGCAACGCTTTGGTGTTCCAATGGGATTCGGCGGTCCGCATGCAGCTTTTTTTGCAACGCGCGATGAATTTAAACGCACTATTCCGGGTCGTATCATTGGCGTATCTGTGGATGTTGACGGTAACCACGCTTTGCGTATGGCTTTGCAAACACGTGAGCAGCATATTAAACGTGACAAAGCAACTTCCAATATTTGTACTGCTCAGGCTTTGCTTGCAGTAATGGCGGGCATGTATGCGGTTTATCATGGGCCGGTACATTTAAAAGAAATTGCGAATGAAATTCATCAGAAGGCCGGTTTGATTGAATCACAATTAAAAGCAATGGGATATCAATCTCTCAATGCTACATTTTTTGACACCTTACACATTGCATTGCCTGCAGGTAAAACTACTGCAGAAATAAAAACACTGGCTGAATCAGCAAAAATTAATTTGTTCTATAAAAGCAATACAGAAGTAACCCTTTCGGTTGATGAAACAATTAACGCTGACGATGTAAACAATTTACTACAGATGTTTGCTAAATTGGTGGGCAAAACTGCTACTACCTTAACCAAAGAAAATTGGCAAGGCGTAAAATCTGCTTCATCAGGTTTGATGCGTACTGATAAAATTCTTACTCATCCCGTGTTTAATTCGCATCACTCTGAATCAAAAATGATGCGCTATTTGAAAAGTTTAGAGAATAAAGATTTGTCACTGGTGCACAGTATGATTTCATTAGGTTCATGCACCATGAAACTAAACGCGGCTTCTGAAATGATTCCGCTTTCATGGCCTGAGTTCAGTGACATTCACCCATTTGCACCGGCTGATCAAACTGCGGGCTACTCAGAGTTAACTTCAAAATTGGCTGAAGACTTATGTGAAATTACCGGTTTTGCAGGTATGTCACTTCAGCCAAATTCTGGCGCTCAAGGTGAATATGCCGGCCTCATGGTTATCAAAGCATATCATGAAGCAAATGGTAATCATCACCGCACTATTTGTTTAATTCCGGCATCAGCCCACGGCACCAATCCGGCATCTGCGGCAATGGCAGGCATGGAAATTATTGTTGTGAAATGTGACGAAGATGGGAATATTGATGTTGCAGATTTAAAAACTAAAGCTGAACAGCATAAAGATAATTTGAGCTGTTTAATGGTTACCTATCCATCAACACACGGAGTATATGAAGAAACCATCGTAGACGTGACAACCATTGTTCACAATAACGGCGGATTAGTATATATGGATGGCGCCAATATGAATGCACAAGTTGGATTGACAAATCCGGGAAATATTGGAGCTGATGTGTGTCACCTCAACTTGCACAAAACTTTTGCTATTCCTCACGGAGGCGGCGGACCAGGGATGGGACCAATTGGAGTTGCAAAACATTTGGTAGATTTTCTTCCTGGAAATCCACATGTTAAAGGTGTAGGTGGTAAACAAGCAATTAAAGCAGTTTCATCTGCTCCTTATGGAAGTGCATTAATTCTCATTATTTCATATGCGTACATTAAAATGCTTGGTTCAAAAGGACTCACTGAATCAACTAAAAACGCCATTTTAAACGCGAACTATTTACGCGTGAAACTTGCCGCGCATTATCCAATTTTGTATACCGGTAAAAACGGAACAGTTGCACATGAAATGATTGCTGATTGCCGTGACTTCAAACGCACTAGCGGTGTTGAGGCAGGTGATATTGCAAAACGTCTGATTGATTTTGGATTTCATGCACCAACAGTTTCTTTCCCTGTTGCAAATACCTTGATGATTGAGCCAACTGAGAGTGAGGACAAGGCAGAACTGGATCGCTTTATTGAAGCCATGATAACCATTCGTCAAGAAATTGAAGAGATTGCCTCTAAAGGACTTGACCAAAATAATAATCTACTTAAAAATGCACCTCATACTGCAGCATTAGTCACTTCAAGTGATTGGAATTTACCTTACTCAAGAGAAAAAGCTGCGTACCCTGCGCCTTACCTGAAGTCTAATAAATTCTGGGTTTCAGTTCGTCGTGTTGACAACGCGTACGGTGACCGCAATTTGGTTTGTTCATGCTTACCAATTGAGAATTATATTACAGAAACAGTCTGACCTGTATAAAATTAAGCCTGACAGCCTGCCATTTGGTGGGCTGTTTTGTTTTAATTTTCTATCTTTACGCAGTTATAAAATTAATTTAGCTATGAAAAAAATCTACACATTGGTAGGTTTTGCATTGGTTTCAGGCATGTTGACAGCACAAACTCCATACGCTGTTCATGGTCAATATCAATTTGCAAGTACTACCAAACATGCTCCAAACGGAATTACGTTTGTTGATATGCGTGATGCAGCAAATCATTATGCTGATCGCGTAGTATTCTACACCGAAGATTTTGATGCAGGATTCAACGGATGGGTTGCACAAACTCAAAGTGGTCCGGTTGATTTCGAAATCACAAACACAGGTCACGCCAATGATGCAGGATCTACGTTTGTTATTCCTGCTCTGTTAACTTCAACCCCAACAAACTGGGTGTTGTTTGATTCAGACTCTGATGGTTCATCAGGCGTTCAGGAAGATGCAACATTGACTTCACCTGTAATTGACCTTGTAGCTTTAGGTGCGCCTGCTGCGGGTCCATACCAATTAAAAGTTGAATTTGAACAATTCTATGCCGGGTGGCAATCTGATACTTTGTTCCTTGCCGTATCTGATGATGGCGGTACAACATGGGATGAAGTTGAAATCATGAATAACAGTGTTGGTCGTGAAGGACGTCCAAACCCTGAGATTGTATCTATCAATATTTCTCCATATATCACTAATGCATCAAACGTAAAATTACGTTTGCGTTGGACCGGTAACTGGGATTACGGTTGGCAGTTTGACAACATCACCATTTCAGAATTACCTGATAATGACATGAAAATTACGTCAACATTCCACGGTGACATGGTGAACGCTTTCATGTATTCTCAAGTGCCTTCAAACCAAGTAGTGCCATTTACTATTGGTGCTGATGTAAAAAACATTGGGTTCCTTGACCAAACTAACGTGAAAATCAACTGGGAGATTTTTGACCCATCAATGACATCTTTAGGAAGCGGAGTTTCAACTGCAAGCATTGCAAACCTTGCAAATAATGAGAACGACACAATCTGGGTAACAACTGCTATCACTCCATCTGCACTTGGAAATTATACTATTGAGTTTGAAGTTATAGCTGACGCTACAGATGATGAGCTTGCTAATAACACCATGGATAATGAAAACTATTCAGTAACAACATACACGTATGCTACTGATTATGGCAACCCAACTGCAGCGTTCTATAACTGGGCAGGAAACAATGATGGTGCTTGCTCAATCGGAAACATCTACACCATTGAAAATGATGATGTGATTGGTGGTATTACCGCTCGCCTTGACAATAACGTGGTTGTTGAAGATCAGTTGATGTATTATCTGCTTTATAAATTTGACGGTTCAACTTACGTGTACGAAGATCAAACAGCTGATTACACAACTGTAACCGGAGACAATGGTCAATTCATTACCTTATATTTTGACGGTCCTATCACGGCAACTGCCGGTGATGCATTCCTTGCAATGGGTGCTCATTATGGCGGAACTGAGAGTGTTGGGTTTGAAATGGGCGGTGCATTGATGCAAGGATCTGTTGCAGGTACTGATGAAGCTACTTCATTGGTTTCTCTTTCAAGTCCATCGGCTCCATTTGTACGCCTATTATTAAATGATTTCACCAGCACTGAAGAAATGACTGTTTCAGATCGTTTTGATGTTTATCCAAACCCTGCTAGCGAAAACATCACTGTTAGCCTGACTTTGAATAAATCAGAAAACACTGTTATCAACGTATTGGACATCACCGGTAAAATTGTTGCCACTATTAATGTAGGCACAGTAAACGGAGATAAAAATGTAGTGATTTCTTTAGATGAATTCAACTCTGGAATTTACTTCATTGAACTCGTTAACAACGACGGAAAACAAGTAAAAAAATTCGTGAAAAAATAATTCACCTATAAGTTTTTAAAGAAGGGCTCTGGAAACAGTGCCCTTTTTTTTATGCCACACAACATCACAGGGATGATAATAGAAACCATAGCGTAACAAGGTATCCTTTGCTGAATTTGAGGTAAATTTGTTTAAAACATTCCCACCTTATGGAATTTAAAGGAACTGCAACCTACGTTGCTTCAGACGATTTGCAAACAGCAGTGAAAGCGGCCGTTATCATGCAAAAACCACTACTTATTAAAGGTGAACCGGGCACAGGCAAAACATTGCTGGCACATGAAGTGGCTAATGCGTTAAAAAAAGACTTATACACCTGGCATATCAAATCTACCACTAAAGCACAGCAAGGCCTGTATGAATACGATGCGGTTTCACGTTTGCGTGATTCACAATTGGGCGACTCTAAAGTACAAGATTTGGCAAATTATATCATCAAAGGTAAAATATGGAACGCGTTTGATGCTGATGAACAAGTGGTACTTTTGATAGATGAAATTGATAAGGCAGACATAGAGTTTCCAAATGATCTTTTGTTAGAATTGGATAAAATGGAATTCTATTGCTATGAACTGAATCAAACCATTAAAGCAAAACATCGTCCAATTGTAATCATCACATCAAATAATGAAAAAGAATTGCCGGATGCTTTTTTGCGTCGTTGCTTTTTTCATTACATCACGTTCCCTGACAGAGATACTTTGCAGCAAATTGTTTTAGTACACTACCCTAACCTTGAAGAATCACTCATGAATGAGGCCATGAAGCATTTTGTGCGTTTGAGAGAGATACAGGGATTAAAGAAAAAACCTTCAACCAGTGAGCTCATTGACTGGATCAAATTATTACTCGTAGGCAAAATAAATGCCCGTGAATTGGCTGATGCAAAATCACTGCATAAACTGCCCTACATTGGTGCGATGCTTAAAAATGAGCAAGACATTCAACTCATCAACCAACGCTACTGATGTTTCTTGATTTTTTTCTATTACTAAGAAATCAAGGTATACCCGTCAGCTTAAAAGAGTATCTTGATTTACTGGAATTACTTCAACGTGGAGTAATAGAAAAAAGTGTGGACAAGTTCTATTTCATCTGTAAATCAAGTCTGGTTAAAAATGAAAAATATCTTGATCGTTTTGATCAACTATTTGGCTTATATTTTAAAGGCATTGAAACGATACCTGATGAAGAGATATATGGAATTCCCGAAGCTTGGATGAAACAAAACGGTGAACGGTTTTTTAGCAAAGAAGAGATGGAGCGCATCAAATCACTTGGTGGGCTTGATCAATTGCTTGAGCGCATGAAAGAGTTGCTAAAAGAGCAAAAAGAGCGTCATCAGGGAGGAGGAAAATGGATCGGCACAGGAGGGGTATCTCCTTTTGGCGCATATGGTTATAACCCCGAAGGTATACGCATTGGACAACATGAAAGTCGCCACCGCCGCGCTGTGAAAGTATGGGACAAACGCGAATTCAAAAATCTGCAGGAAGATGCCGAACTAGAAACCAGAAACATGAAAATGGTTTTGAAAAAATTACGTGTTCTCACGCGTGAAGGGCAAGATGAAGAACTTGATTTAAAACAAACCATCCGTAAAACATCTGAAAACGCAGGCATGCTAAATTTACAGATGGTGCCCAAGCGAAGGAACAATGTGAAAATACTACTGCTGTTTGATATTGGCGGTTCCATGGATGATCACATCACCTTATGCTCACAACTTTTTTCAGCCGCGCGATACGAATTTAAAACTATGAGTTTTTACTATTTCCACAATTGCGTTTATGAAAATTTATGGACCAGCAATCACCGGCGCCAGCAAAATCTGGTCTCAACATTTGACATACTTCACAAATACAACAGTGATTATAAACTTATATTGGTGGGCGATGCATCTATGTCACCATACGAACTGGTTTCACAATATGGCAGTGTTGAACATTACAATGAAGAAACCGGTATTACCTGGTTAGACAGATTGAAGAAACAATTTCCATCCTTTGTATGGTTAAATCCTGTGCCTGAGCATGAATGGAAATACACCCAATCCATTGGAATAGTGGAAAAATTTACTGAACAACGCATGTTCCCACTAACTGTGGCCGGCATTGGTAAAGCAATTGAAAAACTGAAGAACGGGTGAACCTATTCATGCGTGAGTTGTAGTTAAAGGCATGAAAATTATTTTTCCTTTTGCGGTTTTGTTGCTTGCATGCACATCAGAAGATGGCAATACTGCAAATCAAAACCTGAATAATAATCAGGATGACGCCAATCAAACAAACTGCAAGTTTTTACCGGCAAATACCAAAAATCCAACTTGCCCTCATCAGCATCAAGACTCCATAATACCAATTGTTTACGGATATCCCAGTGAAGAATTGTTCAATCAATCAGATTCAGGTTTGGTGATGTTAGGCGGGTGCATGATTTCAGATTGTGATCCGTATTGGTATTGCAAAAAACATAACCTATCCTTTTAATTTAGCACCAACAAGAATTCGTATGTAGGCCCTTTCTATTCAACTTTTCTTGTTGAAACAGCACTTGTGCTAAGTTTGAAATTTACACTATCCAACGCCGCTTCATAGAGTTTATAAATTAAATCAGGTTTTGATGCATACCAAGTATAGCTCGAGTCAAAATCAGCGCGAGAAACTTCGTAATGGGCAAAAACTAATTCACTGGATGAATCAAGAGATTTTTTATACCGTTCAGGTTGCTGATAATTCTGCTCAAAATATGATTCAAGTATTTGTAAATCTATCATCAGTCCCACCATTTTTTCAGAAGCAATAATGTTAGTGGGCGGTGCTGTCTCTTCATCTACCGAACACGAGATGAGAACAAAAATCAAGATATACAGCCTGTATGACTTCATTTAGTTTTGATTAAATCGCAACCTTTCGGCGGCCTGATGCTCAATTAAATTCCCGTGGTGATAAACAAGCGCCCCGTTAACAAAGGTTGATTCAATCTGATGACTAAACGTAGTGCCTTCAAACGGAGACCAACCACATTTTGACAAAACATGCTCTTTAGTAACCGCTGTATTTGCGGCGGGGTTTATAATCACTAAATCAGCAAAGTATCCTTCACGAATAAAGCCTCTATCAACAATATTAAAGCACTTTGCAGGTGCGTGCGCAATTTTTTCTACCAGTTTTTCTGCTGTAATTTTTCCTTCTTTTACTTTTTCAAAAAGAGCAATCAGCGCATGCTGAACCAGCGGACCACCAGAAGGCGCATTTAAATATTGTTCTGACTTTTCTTTCAATGTATGCGGCGCGTGGTCAGTTGCTAAAATATCTACCTTGTCTTCCAATACTGCACGCCAAATACCTTCACGATCATTTTCTGTTTTTATTGCCGGATTCCATTTAATAAAATTGCCTTTTTCAGCATAATCTTTATCTGAAAACCAAAGATGATGTACACATACTTCAGCGGTAATTTTTTTCTTTTCCAACGGAAGATTATTCACAAACAATTCAGTTTCTTTTGCTGTCGAAATATGTAAAACGTGCAATCTTGTATTATGTTTTTTTGCCAATTCAACTGCGCGTGATGACGATAAATAACAAGCTTCTTCACTTCGTATCACCGGATGCATTGAAACCGGAATAGCCTCACCATATTTTTGTTTAGCAGCCTCTAAATTTTTTCTGATAGTCATTTCATCTTCACAATGGGTTGCAATAAGCAAAGGACATTTTGAGAACAGGTTATTAAGTGTTTTTTCATCATCTACTAGCATGTTACCTGTTGATGATCCCATAAAAACTTTTATACCACAAACCAGTTCACCATTAGTTTTGAGTACTTCATCCAAATTATCATTGGTTGCGCCCATGAAAAAAGAATAATTTACATGCGCACTTTGTGATGCAATCAGATATTTTTCTTCAAGCAATTGTTGTGTAACAGCCGCCGGTTTTGTGTTTGGCATTTCCATAAAACTGGTTATGCCACCGGCAGCACAAGCGCGTGATTCAGAGAATATAGTTGCTTTGTGAACCAAGCCGGGTTCTCTGAAATGCACCTGATCATCAATCATACCTGGAATGAGGTATTTACCACTTAAATCAAAAACCGTTGCGCGTGGTGCAGTTAATGCGGAACCAATTTTTTCAATTCTTTTTCCGGTAATTAAAACATCGGCTACCGTTGATTTTCCTTCATTGATGATGGTAGCATTCTTGAGCAGGTATTGTGCCATGGTAAACAAGATATACAACAAAAGTACAGATAAGGAATGAGACTCTGCAACTACACGAGATTACAAAGGCAGACGGCGCATTTTCCAAACACCCCAAAAGGCTTCTTTAAAAATGCTTCCACTCATTTTTGATGTGCCAAATTCACGATCAATGAAAGTTATAGGAACTTCTACTACTTTAAATCCATGTTTTACCGCGGCATATTTCATGCAAATCTGAAATGCATATCCCTTGAATTTTACCGCATCAAAATTTATTTTTTCAAGCACCGCGCGATGATAACATTTGAAACCGGCGGTAGTGTCTCTAATGCTTATCCATAGAATCATGCGCACGTAAAATGATGCGAAGAAAGAGAGGAGTAATCGCTTGCGATCCCAGTTTGCAACCTTACCGCCTTTCACATAGCGAGAACCAATAGCCAATTGCGCACCACTTTTGCACGCATCAAGTAATCTTACCAAATCATCGGGATTATGAGAAAAATCCGCATCCATTTCAAATAGATACTCATACCCTCTTTGCAAACCCCAGCGAAAACCGTGTAGATATGCGGTGCCTAAACCTAGTTTTCCCGAACGTTCCTCAATGTGTAATTGATTTGGATATTGCGCTTGTAAAGATTTTACAATGGCTGCTGTGCCATCAGGTGAACCATCGTCAACAACAAGTAATTCAAACTTTTCAGGCAATGAAAAAACTTTACGAATCATTTTTTCAATGTTCTCTTTTTCATTGTAAGTTGGTATGATGACGAGTGCCTTCATTTTTGGAATATGCGAATATAATTCAAAAACTGTTAAGAACTTGCCACACCACTCTGATTGGTGTTTTTTTAACCCAAATTAAGAATGTTATGGATAAAAAAAATCCCGGTGATAAGACCGGGACATTTCAAACGTGAAATTTTATTAGAACGGTAAATCGTCATCTCCTTCAGCGACAAATGTTTCAGCAGATTTAGCTGTAACAGTTTGTGTGCCCGAATTAGCTGTAGATGTTGTAGACCCAGAACCGGCAGGCTCTATTTTCCAGGCGTCTAAAGAGTTGAAATATCTCACTTGACCATCTTTTGGATTAGTCCACTCACGACCACGCAGAAAAAAAGTTACATCAACCTGATCACCCGGTTTAAATTTATCAAGCAAATCACAACGTTCTTGTACTGCTTGTAATAAGATGTACTGTGCATATTGTCCTGATGCATCCACTACTACAAATTCTCTCTTTTTAAAAGAATCAGAAACCTGTTGTACAGGGTTGATTACTTTTAGTTCTCCTGTTAATTTATACATACACTTGGTTTTTGTTGTTGTGTCCGCTTTTGGCGGACGGTTAATTATTAAAAGCCAACAGAGTCAACCATGCCTCATTTAGCTTATTTTCTTTCAGTAAATTTTTTGCGCGTTTGTGCAGTTGTATTTCCAGTTCGTTCTGGTTGTTTTCCAAAGAAACGAAAATTTCGCTTAATTCTGTCAATTTATATTCATTAACTGTTGTTTCATCAGGCAGGTTTTCTATTCCGGCTAGTTGACCCAAATCGTTTTTGGAAAAAATTTCAGATTGAAGAATGTCCTGCGGCAGTTGGTCATATCCAATACCACACGTAGTGATTGGCTTTTCAATTTCAAACATAGCATTTTTATCAGCACGGCAGTACCAGTTACCCCCCATTCTGGCAACAAGATCTATTTTTTGTTGGTCTATTTTTCCGTTGCTGTCTAATACTGATTCATTCACATGTATGCGTGTCACTTCACAAATAATGAGATTACCTGCGCCACCTTCAGTACCCAACTCAATCACCTGTTTCACGATACATTCAAATTGAACCGGAGATTCAGCTACCCGAAAGGGTTTTATTGTATCAGATTTCAGTTTGGTAAATCCCGCTTTGATAAATTCATCCGTACCGGGCTGATACGGTGAACTAGCCAGAGACATTTGATGCACCATGTCATAGTTGACAATATTGATTACCACCTCAGCAATTTTTTTCACATTGTTGTAAGTATCCTTGGTGGTGTTCGTTCTGCCGGCACGCGCCGGAGAAAAAATGAGTATCGGGGGATTAGCACTAAACACATTAAAAAAACTAAACGGTGCCAAATTTGGATTACCATTTTCATCCATCGTGCTAGCAAAAGCGATTGGTCGCGGACCTATGGCGCCAAGCAACCAGGCGTGTACTTCAGGTACCGGAATTTGTTTAGGATCTATGCTTAACATGAAGCAAAGTTAGGGGTAATCAAAAAATTAATTAGAAATGAACGAGATGAACTTATTAAAAAAAATGTTTTGTTATCAGCAATTTTTTAAAGCACTAGAGATTAATTACACTTTTCTTTTTTAATTACAAAGTCAGGCCGGTTTTCTTCAGGTGAGAATTTAAGTTCTTTACTAAAGAATTCTCCAAACGTGGCAAAGCGCGCGGTTTTGTTCCAGAAATACGAAACCTCGTATATCTCGTCATCAGGATAAGTAATTTTTGAAACCACAAATGTACCCTCTTGCAGTTTTTGATTGTCCACATCAAATTCACGACTGGTCATGTTGATTACCTGCCACCATTCACCATCCGTTCCGTAATAGGTCTGCAGCTGCCACACGCTGTCTTTATATTCTATGATTACTTGCGGATCACCCATGTCACAACGTTTTGTGTACACCAAATCATTTCCCTTTAATTCAATATTGATCCACTTTTTTGGAAAAGAGTTTATTGATTGCTCAAAACTCGAATCCTTTTGCATCAACTGATCTTCAGGATTTTCAGGGAGCAACAAGGAATCTTGCACAAATTGCATAGTATCAGTTTTGTTTTCCGGGATATTGTTTTCGTCTTTTTGCTCATTCCCGCTGCAAGACAAGAATAGCGCTGAACAAAGAATGCCTAAAAATAAATGTTGCCGCATGTGTATGAAATAATTTAAGAATACAAATATAATCGAATGCTTTTCGTATATTTATCCAACCCTGCAAGAACTACTTATTTATGGACTCAATAGAAGTATCCTGCGTGTTGCCCGTTGATGCGGCAACCGTATACCGCGACTGGTTATCAAGCAAAGCGCACACCCTATTTACCGGATCAACAGCAAAAGTTGAACCTTTTGTTGGCGGAAAACATTCTGCCTGGGAGGGCTACATCTACGGTGAAACAGTAGAGCTTGAATCAGGTAAAAGAATTGTTCAAACATGGAGCACTTCCAATTTTCCTGACGGAGCTGAACCTTCAAGACTTGAAATTAATTTAGAAAATGTTGCTGAAGGATGTAAGGTTACTTTGAAGCACACAAATATTCCTGACGGTCAAGGGGCAGATTATGAGCAGGGGTGGTTTGCACATTATTTTACGCCTATGATGGATTACTATGCTTAACTTTTCCTCCCTCAATCCACGCGAGGGATTGACTGGATTGAGGGCTAAGCGATGGGTGATCGTGGTTCTGCAAACCACGTCTTTTAAGGTCAATTTACGTTTTTTTGTTGGGGGAAGTTCTTCGAACTTCCTTTAAAAGACCTAAAGTTCTGCAAACTTTTGGAATGGGGCTTGAAGTTCTGCAAAAATTCATGGTGAGTAAGATTATTTACAAACAATAACACTACTTTGTTCACGCAGAAATTCATACCAACGAGTATAAATTGGGAAGCCGAATTTTATTGAATTTTTTAGGACTGTGTTTACTGTTTTTCAAAAAAATCCAACTAAGCAAACTGCGTTAAAAATCACTGCAAACAATATCTGATATAGTCAGACAAATACCGTGGAGCTGAGACAAAAAGATCTGCAAAATATTCGCTATAGCTCAGGCGAATGGCTGATAAATCATCTTTTAGAAATTCATCTTTGTACAAGGATAAATCTATTTGAAAAGTTGGTTTTGAATTATCAATTGCGTCACCGCTGTGCTTGAATTGCATAATGGTTCCGTTTTTAAATTTGAAAGAGACCGTGCTGTTTGCATTGATATTCCCCAAATCCATTCCGTAGGTTAGATAGAGGGTGATTTTATCTCCTTGCTTTCCTATTTGAGAAACCAGTTTATAGGGTGATGTAACCAGGTCTTTTGGTTTTGACATGCGCTCAACTTCATTATTTGCATTTACCGTATCAGTAACATATTCACATTTAATAGTACCACTGACAGTGACCGATGAGCCGCCTGAAATAAATGAAGCGCCTGAGGCATCAGGTACCAGTTGCGTTTTGCGCTCTGATTTAAAATCAAAATTATCAATGCCAACCTGCTCAATTAGACAGAGTGCCCCGGCAATGATATTTGTTTGATCTGATTTATCAATTTCAAAATCAAGACGAGAACCCAGCAATTGAATAGCAATAATTTTATGCTCATAAAACCGCATGGCATCCTCTTTTGTATAAATACGACAATTACCGTGAGAAACAAATTCTGTTCCCTCTTTTTCACGCAAGGCCTGCTCAATTCTCAAGGTCATTTCTTCACCATCTTCAAACTTCACAACCACATCAGAACCTAAAACAATGTCTTGACCACTGCCTGATGTGAGATGAAAAAACAACCTGTTATTATCAAGTACTCTGAATGAAATGGAGCGTGAACTTTGCAACGTAGGCTGCGAATAAACCACCCGTTGTGTAAACAGGGCGGGTTGACCTGTAAACGGATCAGTGGCATCAGATTCTATATATTTTTTACAAGCTTGACCAGATGCAAACAGGGAGAAAAAGAGCAGCGCGCTAAAGATAATTTTTTGCATTTTTTAAAATTTTATATTCTACGGTAATTAAAATACTTACCGCTTGAAAGACAAATCTAATCTAATAAATCAGCATGACTAAAAAACATCATCACAATTCAAATTCAGAAAGCCGGCTAATATTTGTAATTTCGTTCATCAAATTAAATGCCATGAGTAAAACAGCTAATTACGTTTTTACGGTTGCTGACCGTTTTATTGAATATGTGAAGATAGATACAGAAGCAGATCCAAAATCTACTTCATTCCCATCCAGCATGAAACAAAAAGATCTTGCTAAATTATTAGTGATGCAGTTGCAAGGTATGGGAATAGCAGATGCTGAAATGGATGAGTGGGGATATGTTTTTGCCACCATTCCGGCTACTACTAAAAAACCAAACGTACCCACCTTGTGTTTTTGTGCACACATGGACACTGCACCTGATTGTTCAGGTAAAAATGTAAAGCCTATTGTACATCACAAATATACCGGTGAGCCCCTTGTTTTGCCTGATGACACCGGCCAAATTATTACCACCGAAAAACATCCTTATCTTAAAGAAAAAATAGGCGATGATATTATCACTGCCAGTGGGTTAACCCTGCTTGGTGCAGATGATAAAGCCGGCATTGCTATTATCATGGATTTTGCGCATTTCATTCTTAAAAATCCGGATATTGAGCACGGAAAAATTCGCATACTTTTTACGCCAGATGAAGAAGTAGGACGAGGCGTTGAGCATTTGGATATGAAAAAACTTCAGGCAGATTACGGATATACCTTAGATGGCGGCGAATTAGGTTCAATTGAAGATGAAAGCTTCTCAGCAGATGCGGTAGAGATTACTATTCATGGCGTGTCGGCGCATCCCGGATATGCAAAAGGAAAAATGAAACACGCTATTAAAGTTGCATCAGAATTTATTGACTCTCTACCAAAAGATAGTTGGTCACCTGAAACCACCCAAGGGCGTGAAGGCTTTGTTCACCCAACGGTTTTCAACGGGCAACTTGAAAAAGCAACACTCGGCTTCATCATACGCGATCATGAAACCTCAAAATTAAAAGAGTACGAAAACCGATTAAAAGAAATGCTGGATAAAGTGGTTGCAAAATATCCGGGAGTGAGTTCAGAATTTGTGGTGAAAGAACAATATCGCAATATGAAAGAGGTGATATGCACTGTGCCATTTGTAACTGATTATGCCGTTGAAGCCATGCAACGTGTTGGCATTGCACCAAAGCCTGTTATCATACGCGGCGGAACAGATGGATCACGTTTATCATTCATGGGATTACCTTGTCCTAATTTATTCACGGGTGAAATGGGAATACATTCACGGCAAGAATACGTTAGCATACAAGACATGGAAAAAGCTGTGAAAACCATGGTGGAACTGGTTGGCGTCTGGTGTGAAAAAAGTAAATAAACTTTGGTATGAGTCCTGAAGAAATTTATCTGTCTAAAACAGATGAAGAACTAGTTGCAATTCTTGAAAACAAAACAAACTATCAGGACTGGGTGATAAAACTGGTTGAGGTCGAATTTAAAAAGAGAAATATACCACCGGAGTTCAGCAATAAAATTGCGAAAAAAGTTTACAAGGATAAGCTAAAAGAGATAGTTTTAGGCAATGGTTTGGCAGATATTGAACATGAAATTCCGGAATCATATTTTTTGACTGAAACGCAAATGAAACGAATTTACAAGCAGGTGGTAGACCAGCGTCGTGCTTTGTTACGAACGATGGAAAGGCGGGCTAGGAGGTTGTAAATACGATGATGTCATAAAGTTCCGGCTTTTTTTACATGGAAAATAAGATTTCCAGCAAAGTGTTTGGTGTTTTTTAATTATTTTAACTTTTATATGAGATTCATACTTGCATTTCTCATGTTTTCAGCGCTTAGCTCCAACGCCCAAGAAGCTGAAAACTATTTTCTATATTTTGATAAAGAATGGAAGCCCTGTGATTCCATTCAAGCCGTTTATAAGAGACAAGTATATATTACACCCTTTGATTATGTGTACTCAGATTATTTGGTTGAAAAAAATTCACTGATTGGCACAGGAAGTTTTTTGGATTCTTCCCTGACAATTCGCACCGGAAAATTTGAATCATATCACATCCTAGAGAGTGCTGATAATTACAGTTATCTCGTTGCTACGCAAGGGACCTATTGCAACAATATGCCCTGTGGCATTTGGTCAGCATACGACCTCAACGGCATTGCAATAATTAGTGAAACATATTCTGACCAAGGCCAATTAAACGGAACCAGTGAATGGTTGAGTCGTGGTAAAAGCAGTTATTATACTGACTCAACAAAAACTTACGTTAACGGATTGTTGCACGGCCCAACAAGCTATTACAGCTTTGGGCATGTGCGTGCAATATTTCATTACAATTACGGCAAACTTGACTCGGTAGTTTATTATAACGACCAAGACGAACGCATCAATTCTGATGAACCGACTGATCGTCCGGCAATATATGAAGGCGGGGAGCAAGCACTGCAAAAAACGATACGTGCAGAACAACAATATCCTGAGGAAGCAAAAAAACAACATATTTCAGGTACTGTGAAAGTATGTTTTGTTGTGAATTGTTATGGTGAAATTGAAGATATAGCAGTGGTTGAATCTATACATCCATTGTTGGATGCAGAGGCAATTCGAATTGTTTCAGTGTTGGGATATTTTTATCCAGCGCTGCAAAATAATTGCGAAATATCATCCACCGTGTGTCTAGAAATAAAATTTTAATGCTTCCATGAATTGGTCATGCAATGCCTTTGTATGAGTTTTTATAATCCATTTTTTAGTTGATTTCACCCTTAAACATTTAATAAATAATCTACTTTAGTAAAAAAATTTATCATGACCCTACTTCAAATTTTTTACAGCATTTTGCTTGTTGGATTAAGTGCAACGAATCACATAGAACACAAGGTGGTTAAAACAATGCGCACGGCGTATGGCTTTGAAACTACACTTAAGTTGGGTGAGGCTATTACGGATAATTATGATTCGGTTTTTGAGATTTTACATGCTGATTCAACCATTAGTTTTATGGTTCCTGTTTGGCCTACCCAACAATTGTATTCAAAATTATCGAACTATAACGCAGTGTTTTTTGTAACCGATGATACCTTGTCAACGCTTGATCGTGTTGTGCCAAAAGGGACTTATGCTTCATATTATCCAAAATCAGAAACGTGTTCGGGCAAAGCCAGTATAGCGTTTTATGCAACGCTTCCGCCAGATAACCGGGAGGGTTTTTTATTGCCTGATTTAAAACTAGAGTCAGGCGTTTTATATCCCGGTGACACTGTTTCCATGACTGATCATCTTGGCAATACATCACTGTGCCGAATTGAGAGTATGGAAATAACAAATGACAACAATGCCCGCATTGTATTGCCTTATTTGGTGCCACAATTTTGTAAACCCAACTCACTAGTGAGCGCATTATATTCAGTTATTAGCGGATCACCGATGACTGAAAAAATATCTGTTCAAAAATAGTTGCGTGGGAAAATAGTTCCTCTACCGCATTTTCTTCTCATATCAGCAGAATATTTTGTAGAAAGATGCTGACACACGAGCATCTTTTGGGGCAGATTACACTATCTAGTCTCTTGCTTGATTTAGCCAGATTGATTCACTAGTTTGAATGAATTTTTCAGAATTAGAAAAAGCTATCTTTATTTTGATTTGTAATACCATTAGCTATTATAGAATAGTCTGATATTAACAAGTAAATTGTCAATATCTTTTCTTGAACTATATTAGACTAATGTATATATGCTATATATTTGAGGTATGGCAAATGCACTCTCTATTACGGTGAAAGAATCGGCTTAAGAAGTCTCTTAAAAAATCTGCAGACCACCACGGTCCAAAATAAAAATGCTTATTGAGATCAAGCGTTCTGATCGAGCATTAGGCAAGAATGAATTAGCGGAACTGATAGGTGTAAATCACAACAGTATTCAGACATGGCGGACTAAATATCAAAAAGGGCGGTATATCCGAATTATTAAAGGATGGTAGAATTGGATTTAAGCCCTCCATAATAAGTAAGTCTGTGCATAAGAAAATTAAATTGAAGCTTTGTTCAGAGGATGCCGCATTTTCAAGCTACAAACAATTACATGCGTGGGTGAAAATAATTTTATTAAAGGAGTTAATTACAACAGCTTGCGTCATTATGTTAAAAGGCACTTTGGCGCATCGTTAAAAGTACCCCGCAAGAGTCATATTAAAAAGGATAAAGAAGCGGGCTACTTTAAAAAAACTTCAAACACAAAGTGTAAAGACAAAACCACTATTGGGATGCTATAAAAGCATTAATATTTATTGCTAGAGGAGATTTGGACTACTCACAAGAACAGGGCGGGTCTAACAGCAAAGGGGGTAAAACCCGTTTGTACTTATCAACACAAATTCGAAAACACATACCTATATGGAGCATTCTCACCAATAAATGGAGATAGCTTTTGTTGGAACTGCCTTATTGTAATACAGATTGCTTTCAATATTTTATTCAAGAATTATCAAGCAGAATCCAAAAGAACTTAAACTAATCGTGCTTGACAACGGAGCCTTCCATAAGGCAAAGAAACTAATCATACCCGAGAATATCATTTTAATTTTCTGCCGCCTTATAGTCCAGAACTAAACCCCGCCGAGAAATTTGGGGCAACTCAAACAAGAGTTCGTTTGCAAATCCTTTAATACCATCGATCAATTGGGCAAACACTTAGCCAAGGTTGTGAGGAGAATAATTACAACAAAAACAGTAAAGAAAATTTGTTCCTTCAAATATTTATTATGCTCTTTTTAGACTAAATTATATTGGCTAATGGTATAATATTTCGTCTTGGGATCATCTACCATTTTACAGCGACAACACAAAACAAAAATTCTATATGAAAGTGCATCTTTGAATGGAGTTTGATCTTGTATTAACTCAATCTGTCTTTGTCTCCAACTGCCTGATTAAAATTAACCAATTAAATGAGTTATCAACGAAGTGCAGTCAGACTTTGTGAATCTATACCTCAGGTGGGGAAACAAAAGTATTTCGGAAAAAACTGATTAGAGCATGAGCATTACGGGAGAACTGAAAATTTATTATTGCAAGGATAATTAATGCCTTCGTTATTCCACTTCCTTAAACAGGTTCCCGACAGTATTCCTAAAAGTGTATAAGTAGTTCCGGCTAAGGTTTAATTCTTTCTCCAAAAAACAATTATAAATTGTTATAATATTCCCAACTTCAGATACTCCTTACAACAATTCATCCAAACTTTTTGCTTGTTGGAAATATCTCACCGCCTCTTGACTTGAGCAATCAAAATAATTTTCCAAAATCCAATTCGCCATATAATCTCGGTATTCGTCTTTTGAAATACGCGGTAAATAAATGTGGCCTTTGCCTTTTTTGCGATGTTTAACAAAACCCTTTCTTTCCAAAATTCGCACAATGGTTGAAGTAGTATTATAAGCCGGTTTAGGTACCGGATAAAAATGGATGATCTCCTGAACGGTTGCTTCGCGCAGTCCCCACAACCTCAGCATAACTTGCTCTTCAGCAGGTGTTAATCTTTGCATAAACTAAAGATTTAGTGAGTAAAGGTAGGGAATATTATTTGTATTAGGTTTAGTTCTATCATAGGCACGAGCAATCACACAAACGGGTTTCGACTTCCTCTGATATTACTCTGCGCTTTAATCGGGAATGATGACGTGTGTTTGTTTTGGTTTTAAATCTTTAAAGTCGGACACCCATAATGCAGACGTCATCAACTTGCTCCAGCATATTTTTCCAAGCTTCAAAGGCGTCTATTATTTTTATTTTTTGATCGTGCATGGGTTCATTTTTCAGCGACACAAATAATTCACGCATGGCTGAGGCTTTTAATTTTTTTCCTTTGTCACCACCAAATTGATCAGCAAAGCCATCACTGAATAAATAGAAACAGTCTCCTGGTTCATAATCCAGTTCATGATTGGTGAAATCTTTTGCAAATTCAAATTTACCAATGGGTTGTTTGTCGGCTTTTACTTCCACCATTTCATAGTTGTTATTTTTAAGCATCCAAAGTGGATTGTGCGCCCCGGCCCATTGCAGTTTTTTATTTTTTGTATCAATCATAATCAGTGAAATATCCATTCCGTCTTTCACTTCATGATTGGCCATTTCAAAAGTTTCAATAATTAATTCTCTCAGTTTATTTAAAATAGATGCAGGAGTACGCAGATTAAATTCTTTCACGCATCGGTTTAAACTATTAGCACCAACCACACTCACCATGGCGCCGGGCACCCCGTGTCCTGTGCAGTCTGCAACAGCGAGAATGATATTGTTTTCTCGTGCATCCATCCAATAAAAATCTCCGCTAACAATATCCTTTGGTTTGAAAAGCACAAAACTGTCCGGGAATTTTTCTCTGATTTTTGATTCTGGTGGAATAATAGCGCTTTGCAAACGAAGTGCATAATTGATAGAGTCTAAAATTTCCCGATTTTTTTCTTCTACCATTTCTTTCTGGTGCTGAATTTCCTGTGTGCGTTCAACAACTTTTTCTTCCAGGTTGTGGTTTATCTCTCGTAGCTCAGTTACCAAATCTTTAATAGAATGTTGCATATCACTAAAGCTTTGTGAAAGCACGCCTATTTCATCTTTGCCTTGTACATCAATGTGAACATCTAAATTACCGCCGGCAAGTTCTTGCGCTTTACCCGTGAGTGTTTTAATTGGCTTACTAATTTTTTTAGAGATAAAAACGGATGCAAAAAGAATGGCAATGAGCAGACCCACAAAAACCACCAACATGTTTTTTCGCAAATCATATACGTGCGCAAACGCTTCATCACGGTCAATTTCACTCATGATTACCCAATGCACATCAGGTATATTCAGTGGTTTGTATGATGACAGCACAGGTACTCCACGATAATCATTAAAAATACGGGTGTCGGTTTTACCACTCAAGGCAGCTACAGTTCCTTCCGTTTTTACTTCTTGTAAACCAATGGTGCTTTCAAAATTTTCAATTTTTGTTACGGTTGATTCGGGTGTGCCTATTTCGCGAATCATTTTGAGATAATTTTCACGATCTTCAATAAAAAATCTGGATTGATTGCGCAAGGTAAAATCTTCAGACACAATATAGGTTTCACCACTGGCACCAAGCCCAACATTAGCCCATTCATGTCGGTTAGTCATGATATCATTGATGCGATTGATTGGCATTTGAAAAATCAAAACGCCTAATCGTTCACCCTCATCACTGAAAACCGGTGAGGCAATAAATGCCGCAGGCGCATTGTATGATGGATGATAGGATTCAAAATCTACCAATCTCACAAAATCTTTATTCTCAGCTTGACTTGCTTGTTTGAAGGCTTCAGCAAGATTTGTATTCGCGTAGGGTCCGTCAATCAGGCTGGTTCCAAAATCAACTTCTTTATACACTGAGTAAACAACCTGTCCCGTTTCATGATCTACCAAAAAAATATCATAATACCCAAATTTTTCAAGATAGCTTCTGATCAATGGATGATAAATGTGGTGAGCTTTTGAATAGGCACTGCTATCACCGGCATCTGACAAAAAATGTTTGTCGCCCACCGGGTTTTCATTGCCTGAAATGTATAGGTCTTGCAATATTCGTTCTGATAATTTTTTGGGAATAAATTGATCTGTCTCTGCTTGCTTATCAATATTTCTGCGAAGGCGCGGAATGAATTCAGAGTCGTAATATTTTTTCAACCTGAAATCCATGCTTTGAATGTCAGATTCAGTGTAGTTCAGATCAGTTTCAAGTTGTGAAACTCCCTTTCTAAAATCAAGCATGGCTTCAATGATGGTGTGATCTTCAGAGAAGGTAACAATTTGGTTTGCTATTTGCGCAAAGTAATCTTCAATTTGTGCTGCTTTCATTTCACGCACCGCCGTGAGACGATTGAATGATTCTTCTTCCAATGATTTTTTGCCCTTGTAGTAGGACAAAAACCCGATGATGGTAATGGATGAAAATGCAATAACAAAAAATGCAAGCGTCAACTTTGCATTAATGTTCATGGCTTTAATTTTTTGAAATACGGGCATGTGCAAATACGATGAGAGAACAAATATAGAATAATAACGAACTGTTTCAAGCACTTAGCATATTTCATTCATGTAGCATGCCTGCGTTTTAATAACTAATTTCGTAATGAATGAATTGGATTCTTTTTGCTTTTTGCCTGGGTATGGTGTGCTTGCAGTTTTTGATTGCACTGGTGATGCTTTCTATCATCAAGAAGCAGAACAGTAAAATCACCATAAGCTCTTCTGATAAAGACCTCAGCATTCTTATACCGTTCAGGAATGAAGCAAAACGCATTAGTTCGCTCATCAAATCTTTCAATGAAAGTGTAATTGCGGTGCCAAGTCAACTTGAAATCATTTTTATTGATGATCACAGCACTGACCAATCGGTAGAAGAAATAAAAAAATCAAAGCTTCCAATCCTCCTATTAAAAAATGAGGGACACGGTAAAAAATCAGCCATTCAAACCGGTGTTCAACAAGCAAAACATGAATACATATTAACGCTTGATGCGGATGTTGCTTTTGACAAAAATTATCTTGACACCTTGCTAAATTATTTACAAGATGATATGCTCATACTGCCGGTTGAAATGACAGGTCATAATTTACTTTCACGCCTTGCAAGTGTTGAGTTTGACTGGTTGCAACAGCTAACCTTTTCAACCCCGTCACCTCTTATGTGCAATGGGGCGAATTTAGTTTTTAAAAAATCAAGTTTTACTCGCTACTCAAGTGAACGAACCGATGAACTCATTGCATCTGGCGATGATTTATTTTTGCTGAAAATATTCAGACAAAAAAACGAGAAAATTAGAAGAATAAACCAGAAAACATTTCAGGTGACAACACCCGCTCCTGATAATTTTTCAAGCTTATTAAAACAACGCAAACGATGGGCCGGCAAAATGAAATATCTTGTACACCCACAAATAGTCATGGCCTGCATTTTTTTATTGGCGATTCAAGGTGTGTTCATCGTGTCTATTTATTTTTCATTTTACAATTCTTGGTGGCTAATTATACCTGCAATTAAGTATCTGGCAGAATTATTTTTAACCAAAAATCTTCCGTTTTTTGAGCGTCTTGTTTTGGTAATGTTGCACCAATTCTATTATCCGCTTTATTTGATCAGCCTGATCTTACCAGTTTCAGATGACGAAAAATGGAAGCAAAACACAAGTCAGTAATTTACCGTAGCCTTAACAACCATCGTTAAGCTATCTTTATTATTGCAGATGAACTCACTATGTGAGCTTGAAAATCAGAATGAGTTTTGTAAATTTGAGAGATTCAAACACAATTTTAAAATCGTATTAGACCTGAATTTTGGAATTGAAAATATAAATCTGAACTAGTCAATCAACAGCATATGAAAAATACAAAAGCAATTTTTATCGGATGTTTTCTGGCTGCAAGTTTAAGTTTGCACGCACAGGAGAATAAAAATTACCTTGTAATCAATCCTGAAGGACACCGGGCAACTATTCAGGCTATGGTGATTGATAAAGACGGGCGCGCAATAACAGCCGGCTTTGATAAATCTGTAAAAATATGGAACACCAAAGATGGTGTACTTGAGAGACAAATACATGGTCAAATAGGGCCGGGCAGTGAAGGTATGATTTATCGCATGGCCATTTCACAAGACAACAGATACTTGGCAACCGGCGGTTGGTTTAGTGATAACAACGCTACTGAAAACGTTGGTGATATAAGACTTTACAGATATGGCACCGGACAACAAATTAAATTATTGAAAGGGCACTTTAATACTATTCGTGATCTTGAATTTTATGCTGACACCTATTTTTTGGTTTCGTTTGACTCTGATGGTGAGGTGAGAATTTGGGATTGTGAAAAAGGCGAATCATACATATTGGAAGATGTGCCTTCAGATATCAATGATATTGAACTAACCAAAGGGAGAATGGTCACCTCGCATGACAATGGCATGGTTTACCTCTGGGATATTGTAAACATACTTGACGGTGGTAAACCAAAAAAACAATTCAAAAAATTATTTGATAACGGACTTACGGCTTATCGCGTTGCTATCAATCCGCAAGGTAATCGCATAGCAGTTTCTAGCGGATCTGATGTTTACATATTAGATGACAACATGAATATGCTCTATGATTTTTCACATGGAGAAGACGACATTACCGCCATGAATTTTTCACCTGACGGAACCAGGTTGGTAGTTGCGGCATCAGGCGTTTACGTTGGCAATAACAAAGTCACCGTGTATGAAGAACGTGAAAAGGAATGGTATATTTTATCAAGCTATAAAGGTCATACTGATTTGATAAAATGCGTTGATTTTGTCAACAATTCTAAATGTGTATCAGCCGGAGGTTTGAATCACGAAGTAGTAGTTTGGAAAGTAGAAACAAAAAAGAAAAATTCTACCGTGCTTTACACCTTGCAAGGCACCGGACGCCCTATTTATTCTGTTGGTTTACAAAACAATCAACTTGCATTTAGCAATGATTGGGCAGTAACAAACGGCGCATCACCCTATCAAGAAGTATTTGATTTAACTAACCGTGAGTTTTTGCCTTACGCCCCTGAAACAGCAGATGATTCTATAACCATGCCTATTACGGAAATGGATGGAAAAACTTTCGTGATTTCTGACAACTGGGAAACACTCACCATTAAAAAAGGAAAATCTGCCATTGGAAAAATCACCTTAGATAATACGAATGGAAGCTATCACAAAGCAGTCACATTTGTGAATGATCAATACATTGCTTCAGGCGCTGCTTATGGTGTAATCAATGTGTACACTCACACCGGCGAATTTGTAACTGAACTTATTGGACATGAAGGTGACATGCGCGCACTCAACGTTTCTGAAGACGGAAAATTTTTGATCTCAGCATCGCACGATCAAACGATCAGACTTTGGAATATTGCTGATTTTGCAAACTCAAAAGAAACTTTCCCTGCCGTATCATTATTTCTTGGCGCAAACCATGAATGGATTATGTGGAATGAAGAAGGATATTTTGCCTCTTCAAAACGAGGGGCGTCTTATGTAGGCTATCACGTAAATCAAGGTAAAAATCGCGAAGCCAGATATTATCCGTTTGAACAATTTGACATTAAATATAATCGCCCGGATATCATTATGGCTGATTTAGGTTTTGTTGATTCTTCTATCATTGAATTGTATCATTCTGCCTACTTGAAAAGATTAAAAAGAATGGGCATAGAGGAAGATGCCTTGAGCGGAACCATGAACGTACCTGCTGTTACAATTAAGGCACAAAATCAATACAAGGGTTCTGTTGAAATTTTGATTAATGCAAAGGACACGCTTTATGCACTGAAATCAATTCAGGTATATATTAATGACGTTCCGGTTTACGGACGATCAGGACTTGATATTAGTGATTTGAACGTACAGAAACTCACTAAAACAGTGCAAGTTGATTTGATGAACGGAGTAAATAAAATTCAAGTTTCTGTGACCAATAACGCGGGAGTTGAATCATTAAAAGAAACCATCACACTCAACAATACAGAAGAAGTTGAAAGTAGCTTGTTCATTGTCAGCGTTGGTGTTTCAGAATATAAAGACACCATGTATAATTTAGATTACGCGGCAAAAGATGCTGAAGATGTATATAATTTATTTGGATCATCTCCTGTACATAAACGCGTGGAAAAAACTTTACTGGTAGATGAAAAAGTGACCCGTGAAAACCTGATGGGTCTGAAGGAATTTTTAGCACAAGCCAATCGTGACGACGTGGTGTTGTTTTTTGTTGCCGGACATGGAGTTTTAAATAGCACGCTTGACTATTATTACTGCACGTATGATATGGATTTTTTAAGTCCTGAAAAATACGGTATCAGTTACGGCGAGCTAGAGTCGTTGTTTGACGGCATACGTGCCATTCGTAAAATTCTGGTCATGGATACCTGTCATAGCGGTGAAGTAGATAAAGATGATATGGAACAAATCACCATGGTTGATTCTGAAAATGGAGACATTACTTTCCGTTCTGCTAATACCTCAACCATGTATCAAGAAGCGCAGGGACTTGAAAAAACAAATGAAGCGGTAAAAGAGATGTTTAATGAATTGCGCATTGGAACAGGGGCAACCGTAATTTCATCAGCAGGTGGTGTTGAATTCGCTATGGAGAGTGATGAATGGCAAAACGGATTGTTCACATATTGTTTATTGGAAGGCATTAAAACCATGAATGCTGACACAGATAAAAACGGTCAAATTATGTTGTCTGAATTGCAGATTTACGTGAACAAACGAGTGGCTGAACTTTCCAACGGAAGACAAGAGCCAACCTCACGCTTTGAAAATCTTGCGTTGGATTACCGGATTTGGTAATTGATCCGGCTATTTTAGTTAGAACTCACTCACTGCGCCATACTTAGTTTTAGCCACGCCGCCGGTGAGTTTAGCAAGGTACAGCGCAGCATCTTTTGCAAACTGCATTCGTGATTTCGATCCTGCACCCAAAATCAATTTTATCACTCCACCAAAACCAATTTTTCTAACCGCCGGTTTTAGATAAATAAATCCCGATTGTATAAAAACTTTTGCACCCGTGAATTTATCTGTACTCACCCAGATTATTTTTTGAATTTCTGTTTTGAATTTTCCGGTTTCTCGGTTCATCTCCATTCGTTTTGATTGCGTATAACTACACTGAATGCCCGGTTTCCAGCTTTTTAATAGTTGCTCAAGATCATCCGTTGTCACGCTGTTTTCTGAGATGGCAATGAAGTACATGGTGGAATTATTTTTAGTGATTTAAAATAGCGAAGTAAGTCATTTTTTTGGGATTGACTTGTTTGTACAAAGTCAATAAAAAACCCCCGTTGGTAGGCGGAGGTTTTTAGTCGTGTTACCCCTTTCCCGCGGGAGAGAGGGTTTTTGGTTTGTAGCTTCTTTATTCGTCTGATGAAATTAGTTCAAATAATTTACTTAAATCAGGTGTGATAATAATTTCAATTCGTCTGTTTTTAGATTTATCGTTAGGGTCAACCGGAATGTATTCAGATCTTCCTCCGGCGGTGATGGAAGTTGGATCCATATTGCTGTTAGACAACATGATTTTCACTACTGATGTTGCGCGCAACACGCTGAGCTCCCAATTATCTTTTGGGCTGGTGCTGCTGTTCATTGGATCAACATCTGTGTGTCCTTCCACTAAAATATCAATGTCTTTTTGTGTTTCAAGGACATGTGCTAAATCAATCAATGCAGTTTGTCCGTCTTTACTCACTTCTGTTTTGCCTGATGCAAACAGAAGTTGCGCTGCCATGCGCACATAAATTCGTCCGTCTTTTTCTTCAACAGTAATGCCACGGTCAGCAAAACCTCTCAGCGCTGCAGCAATTTTTTCTTTTAGTATTCGCACTGCTTCATCTTTGCTGGCAATGATTTGTTCCAATTCATTGATGCGTTTTTCTTTTTCATCCAGCGCTCTTGCGCGTGCGTTGAGTTCTTTTTCCAGTTCATTCAGCAAATCTTCCTTCTTCTGCAACTCAACCCGTGTTGCCTCCAATTCATTAATCAACTTGGCGTTTTCAGCATTGCCGTTTGAAACCATTTGCGTGTACTTCTCTTCAAGAGCCTGATTGGTTTCGGCTATTTTTTGATAATCAGTTTTCAACGCGCGATATTGCTCACCAAGCAAGGTGGTATCGGCAACTATTTCGTCTAAATCAGCCTTTAATTGTTCAAGTTTTAAACTAATTTCTTTCAACTGATTTTCGTAATCAATGGCTTTTGATTTATACACCGATTGCTCTTCCATACACCGGTTATAGTTAGCCTCTAACTCACGATATTTTTTAATCGGCACGCAAGAAATCAGCACCAGCAACAAGCTAAACACCATCCAATTTTTCATTCTCCAATTCATTGTTTTTTCAACTACATTCTGAGTGAATATCAAATTTGGAAATAATATGGGTTGTTTTTCCTTGCGCTTGTGATAGTTATTAACAGCAAGATTTTAATTGATACTTAAGTGGTGATGGGCTGAATAGTCTTGTTTGTTTTCCAGAAATCACTCCTTTTGCAAGATGACATTCTTGATGCTTTGGCAACCGGTGTGGCTTGCACAATAAAAAAATATGTGAAGACTCAATTTAACGAAATCTCTGATGTAACTTATCAAGTGCTTGATCGTTATTTGTATTATTGTAAACCAAAACGATCAGCCCTTTTCCATGTCAATCGTAAAAATAATTTGTACTGTTTGCTACTGTTTATTACTGCATGGCTTGCTTGCTCATCAAACTGACTCAGTAAAATTCAAAGGAGAGTGGTATAAAATTTACCCTTTTGATCAAGGTTACGTGGAGTATTATGAATACACCAACTATGAAATTTTTGCTCCATTCTTTTCTCTTGAAGACGGAAAATATATTCAGTTTTATGAATTGGATTATCAGCAAAAGTTCTTATCTGAAAAAAAACAAGCAAAGGTAAAACGGAAAATTTATGCAGTGTTCACTATTCAAAATGGACAACTAAACGGACAAGCAGTTATCTTCTACAGAAACTCTCGAAAACCCATTTGTCACGGCTCCTATCAAAACAATTTAAAAACGGGCAAATGGTATTATGGTTCAGATTTAATAAAATATGACACTTACGAGAATGGCATTAGACACGGGGTGGCTTATGATGTAGACAATTACAGGCGTTACTCTGAATATTATCCAGGCTATTGGACCACATATTCGAATTATGTAGACGGGGTTTATTTAGGCCATGAATCATTTACAATTAGTAAGAAGGATACTTTGATTGTTTGGAAATCAGAAATGTTAAATTTTTTGAGTGAAGACAGCACCAAGCTTTACAACATGGAACTCATCAAGGCTTATAAACATGGTAAACTTTATCAAGAGAGGCATTTTTATTCTTTGAAGCTTGATTCCATCTGGACATTTGATGAAGAGGGTAATGTGCGCCTTTTTGAAACAGCATGGCAAAATTCAGGCAGAATAGAAACCTGGTTATTCAGTTTTTGGTTACATCACTTGCCATTGCCCATCAGTGAATTGATGATTCTAAAAGATATATATCTGGAAAATTCATTTGCAAAAACTGATTTTTGTGACGACTTTTTTCAAACTAAATATGAAACCGATTATTTTTTTAGACTTCATCATACCACAGAAGAATACTATCCCAATGGTCAACTCAAAATAAAAATAGACCCCAATCACGGAGACCCAATTATTGATACCTTATATCATGAAAATGGCAAACCCTACTATTACGTAAAAGTAATTAAACAGGGATTTGAAGCCCAGTATTATGATACTACCGGAACCCTTGTTGAAACAAAACAATGTACCCGTGAAAACAGCACGAAATCTAACCGTGTCAAACATGTTGGAAATCCGGAAAAAACAGCTTACCAACACAAACGGATTAAAAACAACCCAAACAAAACCGGAAAAAAATACCGCAACAAAATTCTTTATCAGGTTATAAATAAACTGCCCCCGCTAGCTGACAGCGCTACCTTTCAAGATAGCCTGATCACTAGTTTCAAAGAGATAATGGGTGATAGTTCAAGCCTAACAATACAATACAATTTAAAAACAAGAACACGAATAGAAACCTATAGCACCGGACCATACTATGGTGATGAAATTACATATAGTCTGACCCATATTTTTGACCCAGCTTATACCAAAGCAGATGCAGAAATAATTACAAAAATAGGTCTGTCATTCAGCATCAAAACCCAATTCACCATTGAAACAAAATTCAGTGATAGTTATTCGAACCTGATGCTGGAAGAAACTATAAATTGCTATACCGTGGAACGTTGCCTTGCCTATACTCCATTCAATTGGAAATCACGCGTGACAGGTCAGCGTTTTGACCACGCCATTATTAATCAATCCATGAATACCATTCATGACAAAGGCACCTCGTATTTCTGGAACAATGAGCCATTCACCGGCAAAATGCATTGCAACATAAACTATAAAAACAAAAATAAAATCAAACGCAAAAAGGATGAGCTTTTTATAGACTTGCAAAGACTATTTTTTTTCAGTTTCCAAGGATATGACGAAATCAACACGCATGGTTTAAGTAGAAAGTATCATAAAAATTTTCTGTTCCCTCAAGAAGATTATTTTTATCAAGCACCGATCACGGGCTTATTCATAAACGAATGGCGAGGTTATGATGAGATGTGGTATCCTGTCTTTTTTAATGCGCTTGCATACGAGGTAACAATTTTAAACGGCAAGCTCGATGGTGCGTTTAGCTTTTATGAGAACAAAAAAGATGAGCCGGTGATCATGCAGTACAAACAAGGCGTGTTGGTTGGAGGTACTTATCTAGTCAACGACAGTAAACAATGGCGACCAGATAATTTCAAGAACTACTCATTACAATTTTTTGATGGAAACGCTATGGATTTAACTTGTGTCAACGCATATCATGACACCTTACTCATCATTAAAACAAAATCAGATACAATTTTGGAATACTATAGGCAGAATTTAGTTTATATCGACACCCTCCATGTTTACAAAAAAGAATCATCAGTTCGCGTCTTATTCCGTGATAATAAACCGACCTCTCTCACACTGACGAGATATGAGAACGGTCATCTGGCAGAGCAAGCCTTTCTTCCATGTAAAAACGGAAAAATTCATTCAGCCGTTGATTATGATTATTTACATGGTGAATTCAACGAGGGAGAATTCACAGGATATTTTGAACAGCATTATGGCACACACACCGTTCGCAAATATTTAGTGCAAGATTATATTTATAAAATTGAGCTCTATCTTGATCAGGTTAAATTATCAGAATCATTGCTTGATACTTCACAGTATAAAGTGAAATTAGGAATGGCTTATTATTATAATGACTTGCCCTCATCCTTTATTCCCGATTGGTATTATGAAGAAGTCGAAAAGCCTTTTGAACTCATCCCTTTTCAGCAAACAACATTTTATGCTGACGGTACTATTGCGTCAGAAGGCAAAGCCTTTGCTGAATTAAGTCGCTTATATCAAAACGGGCGCATGGGCTTCAATTATTGGACACTGCAAATACCCGATAATAAAAGTGATACATGGAACTTCTATAACCCGCAAGGTGAATTAGTGAGACGGGTTATTTATCCTGAATGGGTAATTAATTTTATTGAAATTTACAGTGATTTGGAACAAGAAGAAGATGGATCAAGTAGACATTACAGCAGCGGTTCACAAAGCAATGATTACCTGCAAATAAATAAAGACACAACCACCTTGCGTGTTTACTTTTATGAGCATGAAAAATTGGTTTCTGTTGCACATGTTGAATCAGGTTTTGAGATCTATGAATGTGAATCAAACCTCACGCATGAAGTGTACAATTTAGTGTTAGACTATGATGTAGATAGCGCAGGGAATAAATTAATAAATCCAACCCGTCCTGCTACAAATTATTATGATAATGGGGTCGTACAATCTACCGGCGCTTATGTAAACGGAAAACAAGATGGAGTATGGAGATATTATGACCCATACGGTAAATTAGTTGCGATGGGTGCTTTCAAATATGGTAAAAAAGAAGGCCGTTGGTTGAGCGGAGATTTAGAAGGTATTGCTTATTTGGGTGATCAATGTCTGACCGGCAATATTCCCGTTGTTCAAGAACAATTAGATGATTGGTCACGGACAGTGATGATTACCATTTCAGTTTTTCATGAAGGAAAATTGTTAGATACTCAATACCTCAATGCTTACAGGAGGAAATAAAAAAAACCGCCCCTTCCAGAGCGGTCCTTTTTTCACTAACTAACAATATTATTTCTCAATGGTGAAAGCAATAGGCACAATAAACTGTGATCTTACTTTTCTTCCTTTGATTTCACCTGGTATCCAATTCGGCATCATTTTCACCACTCGTTCTGCCTCCTTTGCCAACGTTGCGTCTACTTTGTTTTGTGTTTTTACATCCACAATACTTCCATCAGTGTTCACCACAAATTGAACATAGGCTGTTCCTTCAATTCCTGCACCATGAGCCATTTCAGGATAATTCACATGGTCAACGATAAAAGTTTTCATGGCAGCAAATCCCCCGGGGAATGATGGATCAATGTCCGGAATCTCAATCTCATCTTCCGGTTCAATTTTTGGATTGTCATAACAATCAGTACAAGGATCATTCACCACAATATAATTTCCCTGCACATTTGTAAAAATAGTTTTTACAGGATTGGTTGTGATAGTGACATCATCAATAGGTGTCATCTGAATGTTGGCCTGTTGATCTTCCTCCTTTGATTCTGGTTTCGGCGCGTCTTCTTGTTCATACAAGGTTTCTACCATCAAACCGTTGTCATACGGATTTTGAATTTCAACATGTTTAGGCTTCACTTCTGCAGTTGAATACTCAAATGCCACCAGCGTTAATGAGCCCGCCACAATAAGCCCAATCTGGAAAAATGCAAACCTCTTTCTCTCAAGGTCGGCGTGTTTACTTTTTTTTGCGATCATAATAAGTAAAATTTAAAGTTTATACTAATCATGATTTTGCAAGACCTATGCCAATTTTGTATCTTGTTGTATTACTGGTTGATACGGGGGGTTTTTAGTTAAAAAAGTGTTAACGGAGGTGTTAGGAGTTAGGGATTAGGGGTTGGGGAAAAGAGTTTATGTTAAATCTGTTTATATGCCTTATGTTCTAAGTTCTAAAACCTATGCCCTATGCCCTAACAAAAAATGAATAAAGATTCCCGGCTACGGCAAAAACTGCTACGGCTATCCAGGCAAATCCCCATTGAGAAAAATCAAAATAAGCATGATGGACGATGGTAAGTATATCCAAAACTAAAACGCAAAAACAAAACACAATTATACCCAGCGCAATTTTTTTTACTACTTGAAAATTTGTTTTGCGATAGATATAAATTTCTACTCCGGTGATTGCAAGTAAAAAAATGCCGGTAACTATAGCTGCCAGTCGAGATAAGGCGGGTACATCAACTGCTTGGTAATAATAGATATGATCCATTTCATTGAGGTGGTTGATGTGTACATTCTCATTTGCGTTATAAATGCTCACACCAAAAAACAAACTGATCAGCGCAAGTAAAAAAGACAACCCACCAATGACAACAAAATATTTGCGAGACATGAAGACAAATATAAAAAGACATTTCTGTTATACCTATTCGCCACATCAGAAAGGCTTCAACTTAATTTCACCTATATTTCATACTTGTTCTGTTGTCTTGCTATTATCTTTGTACACATGACTGCACAAGTTTCTGCCAAAACAAAACCTGATTGCCATATCTGCTCTGCTGAATGCCTTTTACAAGAACTGGGTGATCAACATTTGATTGATGAGCTAAATAAAAAGAAGTCTATTGTCCGTATTAAAAAAAATCAAATCATTTTTGAAGAGGGTGATGAGGTGCACGATATCATGTTCATTCAAACAGGCGTTGTAAAAGTATTTAAGCCGGGCATAATGAATCGCATTCAAATTGTGCGGTTTTCTTCAACAGGCGATATTCTTGGTCACCGTGGTCTCAACACAAAACATTACCCAATATCAGCCATTGCCATTGAAGATTGTGTTCTCTGTAAATATCCTCGGAATTATTTTTTAGATCTGATCAAAACAAACATGAACCTTGCGGTTAGGTTAATGTTTTTTTATGCCGATGAATTAACTAAAAGTGAAATCAGAGAAAGAAATCTTGCACAAATGAATGTGCGCGGTAAAGTGGCTGATGTTTTATTGAGTTTAAAAGACAAATTTGGTATTGATGAAAATAAATTGCTCAAAATTTTTCTCTCAAGACAAGACATGGCGGACTATGCCGGCACTACCAAAGAACAGGTTTCAAAAGTACTTTCTGAGTTTAATCAGGAAAACATCATTGCCGTTGATTCAAAACGGATTCAAATTCTCAACGCTAATCAATTGAACAAGTTACGGTCACTTTAAGCGGTGATCTAACGCTAGTTTAAAACCAAAAAATACGAAAAAGTATTTTTTTGGCTGATGCTTCTCATGTCCTGCGGCAAGCAAGCTGCTGAACTTTGTCAACAAGATTTAAACATTATTTATTTATGAAAACTACATCAAAATTATTTCTTATCGGTTTAGTATTTGCTGCGTTTGCATGCGGAGGAAAAACGGAAGAAAACACAACCAGTCAAACTGAGCCGACAACAACCACCGGTAATGAGACAACTGAAACGCCCACTGTGTCAGATGACCCAATGCAGAATAAAGGTGTTGGACCCATCACAACTATTACACTTGGTGATATTGATGCCACCATGGCTGAAACAGGTAAAACACTATTTGATACCAAATGTTCGGCATGCCATAAGATGGATTCACGTGCAGTTGGACCGGCTTTGGGTGGCGTTACAACTCGCCGTTCACCTGAATGGATTATGAACATGATCCTTGATCCTGAAAAAATGACCAAAGAAGATCCCATTGCAAAAGGATTATTTGAAGAATATATGACCACAATGGCCAATCAAAGTTTGACAGAAGAGGAGGCAAGAAACCTTCTTGAATACTTCAGAGATTACGATAAACAATAATCTAATTTAAATACAAGAACTTCTATGAATACGATACTAAAAACTTCACTCTCAACACTGCTGCTGGCTGGTCTGGCAGTGGGTTGTACGCAAAAGGGTAATAAATCCGTTGTTGATGGCGACGCCGCAAGTCAGGTTTATGTAGAGCCTGGTCAGTACGATGATTATTATATGTTCACATCCGGAGGTTTCAGTGGACAAGTTGGCGTGTATGGTTTGCCTTCGTGCAGATTGCTTAAGGTGCTTCCTGTATTTTCTCAAAATCCTGAAAATGGATATGGGTATAGTGAAGAAACCAAGCCCATGCTTATGACTTCTCACGGATTTATTCCCTGGGGTGATGCTCACCACCCGGCGCTTTCTAAAACCGATGGTGATGCTGACGGACGCTGGTTGTTTATCAATGAAAACAATACACCGCGCATTGCACGTATTGATTTAACCACGTTTACCACCACTGAAATTATTGAAATACCTAACAGTGCAGGTAACCACCCTTCACCTTATCCAACAGAAAATACGGAATATCTTGTTGCCGGAACCAGGTTCAGCGTTCCCATTACCGGCAACAAAGATGTTCCGATTTCAACCTACAAAGAAAATTTTCAAGGCGCAATTTCATTAATCAAAGTTGATCAAGAAAGTGGTGAAATGAATTTGGCAACTCAAATTTTGGTGCCTCCTTTTGACTTTGATAAAAACCGCGCCGGTAAAGGTGTTTCACGTGACTGGACTTTTTTCACCTGTTATAATACAGAAGAATCTTTTACCATGAAAGAAGTACACGCAAGTCAAAATGACAAAGATTATATTTTGGCCGTAAATTGGAAAAAAGCAGAAGAATATTTGGCTGCCGGAAAAGCAACTGAAATGAATTCTGTTTACTATCACAACATCATGGATGAACATACACAAACAGCAAAATCTGAAGTGTTGAATACACAAAAAATTCTCAACCCAAAAGATTGTCCTGGCTTGGTGTATTTCATTCCTTGTCCAAAATCACCACACGGTGTTGACGTGAGCCCAACCGGAGAATACATTGTTGCCAGTGGTAAATTAGCTGCTTTGATTCCGGTTTTCTCGTATGAAAAAATGGCAAAAGCTATTGAAGAAAAACAATTTGATGGTGACATTGATGGTATTCCGGTATTAAAATATGAAGCAGTATTGGCGGGCGAAGTTGAAAAACCGGGTCTTGGACCTCTGCACACTGAATTTGATGATCAAGGTTATGCTTATACTTCAATGTTCTTGTCTTCAGAAATTGTAAAATGGAAATTGGGTACTTGGGAAGTAGTAGATCGTATGCCGGTATATTATTCAATTGGTCACTTGATGGTTCCGGGTGGAGACAGTAAAAACCCTTACGGTAAATATGTAATCGCCTTGAATAAAATTACCAAAGACCGATATTTGCCAACCGGACCTGAGCTTACACAATCAGCACAGTTGATTGATATCACGGGACAAAAAATGAAAATGTTGATGGACTTCCCAACGATAGGTGAGCCTCACTATGCACAAGCTATTTCTGCCGAACTTTTGATGGAAAAAAGTTTGAAAATTTTCAAGTTGGAAGATAATCACCACCCATACGCAACTAAAACAGAAGCCGAAACAAAAGTTGTTAGAGAAGGTAAAGAAGTGCATGTATATATGACGATGATTCGCTCACACAGTGCGCCTGACAACATTGAAGGAATAAAAGTGGGTGATATTGTTTATTTCCACGTAACCAATCTTGAACAAGACTGGGATGTGCCTCACGGTTTTGCCATTAAAGGAGCTAATAATTCAGAGTTGCTGATAATGCCGGGAGAAACCCGAACTTTGAAATGGGAGCCTAAGGATGTAGGGGTTTATCCATTCTACTGCACAGATTTCTGCTCTGCTTTGCACCAGGAAATGCAGGGATACGCAAGGGTTTCCCCGGCCAACTCGAATGTTGAGTTGTCATGGAGTCTTGACGGAAAATAATGATCTTTGTACTACCCGTTGTGTGTCTATTGCGCACAACGGGTTTTCTTAACTTACCCTAAACGCTGGCAATATGAAAAATTCAACTATCATAATTACAATCATCATTTCATTATCGCTGATTGCCACCTATTACGTACCTATGTGGATCATTGATTTGGATGCTCCACAATATCCTGAAGGACTCGGTTTTCAAATTTGGCTTGGAGAGATTAAAGGAGACTTGAACACCATCAATAACCTCAACCATTATATTGGTATGAAAACTATTGAACCAGAAAGCATGAAAGAGTTTCAAATGATGCCCTATCTAATGGGGGTTCTTATTGGTCTAGGCATCATTGTAGCCTTGCTGAGAAATAAATGGGGCTATGCTGTTTGGGCAATTTCTTTTGTTTCAATTTGCGTCATTGGTCTTGCTGATTTCTATTGGTGGGAATATGATTATGGCCATGATCTCGATCCCATGGCGGCCATCCAAGTACCCGGTATGACTTATCAACCACCGCTTATAGGTAAAAAAGATTTACTGAATTTTACGGCTTACTCCTATCCTGCCCTTGGTGGTATAATCATCATGGTAAGCGCAACACTTGCCAGTTTAATGTTGTTTTTTGAATTAAAAAAACCGCGCAAAAAAAATCAGCATGAAGCGGGTCAAGGTTCTGAAAACAGCAAATTACTGGTGGTGAAAAATCTCAAGCAAACAGCCGCTGTACTTGCACTATTTTTATTTGTTGCGTGTGAAGTTGAACCTCAACCAATCAAGTATGGTACTGATCAGTGTTCACTTTGCAAAATGAGTATATCAGATTCACGTTATGGTTCTGAAATGCTCACCAAAAAAGGTAAGGTTTACAAATTTGATTCTATTGAATGTTTGATAGATTTTCTTCATGAGGGCACAGTAGATAATGAAAATATTCATTCGCTGCTGATTACTGATTTCACAAATCCCGGTAATTTAGTAGACGCAAAAACATCTCATTATCTCATCAGTGAAAATATGCCAAGTCCTATGGGGGCGTTTCTTACCGGCTTTGCCGAAAGGGAAACTGCACGAGATTTTCAGAGAAATAATCCGGGAGAAATATACTCCTGGGATCAACTCTGTGAGAAATTCAATAAATAGATCACAACCCTCATCGGTTAGATTTGGGTTAACCAAAACCGGCTTTGTACTTTTCCCGGTTTTGGTTTTCTTATTGCCTTTTCAGGTGTTTTCAAAATCAATTCAAGTTTGTTCTGATTGTGAATATCAAACACTAAAAACCGCTATTGATGCAGCACAAGCATTTGATAGTATCATGGTTGAGAAAGGACATTATCAAGAATTCAATTTGGTAATTGATAAACCGCTGACGCTATTGGGTGAAAATTTTCCAATCATTGATGCCAACGGAAAAGGCAGTATTTTTTTAATAACTGAAACCAGAAGTGTAGAAATTTCAGGCTTTGCCCTGGTGAATGTTAAGCCAAGTTTTTTGGAAGATTTGGCCGCTGTGAAGGTGATGAATTCGCCTCATTGCATCATTAACAACAACCAAATAATTAATACATGCTACGGCATTTATCTTTCACACTCGGATAGTTGTTTGATTGAAAAAAATAATCTCAAAGCGTATGGTAAACGTGAGTCCTCATCAGGCAATGGAATTCATTTGTGGTACAGCAACAGTGCAACCATTCAGTTTAATCAAGTAAGCGGACACCGAGATGGTATTTATTTTGAATTTGTAGAAAACAGCATGATTCAAAAAAATTATTGTCATGATCAAATCAGATATGGTTTGCATTTTATGTTTTCACATGGATGCAGCTATATTGAAAACCATTTTCAAAATAACGGCGCCGGGGTGGCGGTGATGTATTCAAAAAACATCAACATGATCAAAAATCAGTTTGCTGACAACTGGAGTCAAATTTCACACGGGGTACTTTTGAAAGACATTACCGACAGCAAAATCATGCAAAATATTTTCAGACGCAATACCATTGCCATATACGCTGAAGGCTGCAGCCGAAATGAAATACTGCAGAATGAGTTCAGAGAAAACGGATGGGGCTTAAAAATATTAGGAAATTGTGAAGAGAATAATATTCTTCAAAACAATTTCTTTTCAAATACATTTGAGGTGGTAACAAACAGCTCACGCAATAAAAACGTATTTAATGAAAATTACTGGAGCAATTATAATGGTTATGATTTGAATCGGGATGGTTACGGAGATGTGCCGCATTCACCTATCACGCTGTATTCATATATGATTGAAGAAGTACCATCATCTATTATTTTACTGCGCAGTTTGTTTATTGATTTGTTGAACATGGCTGAAAAAATGACACCGGTAATTACACCGGAATCTTATAAAGACGATAAACCAAAAATGAATCCGCACACATGGTAGAGGTTGAAAATATTGAAAAATCATTTGGCAAACTACACGTTTTGCGTGGTATTTCATTTAGTGTACAACAAGGCAAGTCAGTTGCGGTGCTTGGACCAAACGGATCAGGCAAAACCACCTTGATAAAATCTATTTTGGGTTTAGTGATTCCAACTAAAGGAACTATTCGGATCAACGGTAACAACATTAAAAACAACTGTGCGTACAGAAAAGACATTGGCTATTTGCCACAAATTGCACGGTTCCCTGAAAACCTTAAAGTGAGTGAATTGTTTGCCATGGTACAAGATTTGCGCAAACAAACCGTTGATTTTAGTCGCTTGATTGAGCTGTTTAAACTGACAAGTTTTTTACACGTTCCTTTGCGCAGTTTGTCAGGCGGAACACGGCAAAAAGTGAACTTGGTTTTGGCATTGATGTTTGATGCCTCATTTTATATTTTTGATGAACCCACTGTTGGGCTTGATCCTGTTTCATGCGTAAAGTTTAAAGAGTATGTTCTCAGTGAAAAACAAAAAGGCAAAACAATTTTTATCACTACACATATTTTGAGTGAAGTAGAAGAGTTGGCTGATGAAATTATCTTTTTACTTGATGGAAAAATTTACTATCACGGTAGCCCGGCTGAATTAGTTCAAAAATATAGCGCACTCAATTTGGAACGCGCCATAGCAGCTATGTTAGAAGAGCACGATCAAAACAATCAAACACAACACTAGTATGCTGAAAATATTAAAATACAGTTTCTTTGATGTACTGCGTAGCCGGTGGATGATTTTATATTTTTTATTCTTCTTTTTGTCTGCTGTTATTCTTTTAAACTTCACTTCTGATTTACCCAAGGCAGTTGGCAGTTTGATGAATTTAACCATCACCATTGTGCCGCTCATCAGCACGGTGTTTGGTGTTATGTATTATTATAGCTCTAAAGATTTTGCTGAATTGTTGTTGTGTCAGCCCATCAAACGTTCACAGGTTTTTCTGGGACAATATCTGGGTTTGAGTATTTCATTGGTGATAAGTTTCATGGCGGGCACATCCATTCCCTTTGCTATGTACGGTGCATTTGTGTCAGATTATATTTGGGATTACGGTATTCTGGTGATTTGCGGCGTGATGCTATCATTCATTTTTACTGCCCTGGCATACTATATTTCTATTTTAAATGAAGACAGAATTAAAGGATTTGGAATTGCCATTTTAGTTTGGTTGATACTATCTGTGGTTTATGACGGGTTACTCTTGTATGTTTTTGTTATATTCAATGAATACCCGCTTGAAAATGCGGCGGTGGTATTAACTATGATTAACCCAGTGGACTTGTCAAGGGTAATGATTTTGCTCAAGCTTGATATTTCAGCTATGATGGGCTATACCGGCGCGGTATTTCAGCAGGTGTTTGGCTCATTCAACGGCATTTTATTGTCGTTTTTTATGCTGGTGATTTGGGCGGCACTGCCCGTATTGGCCTTTGTTAGACGCGCAAAACGGAAAGATTTTTAACTTATCCGTTTACTGCCAATCACAAGGAATGAAGGCAGATGATTTTTCAAATCGTATATTTGCAGAAAACTTTACAGCATGTCTGACAAAATCAGCACATCTAATGCTCCAAAGCCGGTTGGCTTGTATCCTCATGCGCGCAAAGCAGGCAACTTGTTATTTTTATCAGGGGTTGGTCCGCGTGTTGCCGGATCTGATGCGAATGATTCCGGGGTTCCGGGTCTTGAACTTGACCACAACGGAAATTTTAAGTCGTTTGATTTTGAAGCGCAGTGCCGTTCTGTTTTTGACAACGTGAAAACTATTCTGGAGGCTTCAGGTTCATCATGGGATAAATTAGTTGATGTCACCGTTTTTTTGGTAAACATGAAACGTGATTTTGTTGTCTATAACCGGGTGTACGCTGAATATTTCAAAGACAATCAACCATGCCGTACAACGGTTGAAATAAATTCTCTGCCAACACCAATAGCTATTGAATTAAAATGTATTGCCACACTTGATTAAATATTAAACCATGATTGCACTTCTTTTAAAATTAGTACTCAGCCTTTCATCTTTAGCCTACACTGTGTATTTATTTGCTACCGGACATTGGGGATGGGGCATTGTTTTCATTTTTGTATCTGCCCTATTCATTCTATTTATTTTCAGAAATGAGCGCATTATACTTGCAATAAATCAATTGCGCTTGCAGAACATTGATAAGGCGGTTGTTCATCTTAATAAAATCAAACAGCCACAGTTTTTGCTGCGTCGTCAGCGGGCCTATTATTTTTATTTGTGCGGCACAACAGGCGCAGGAGGTGCAAGTACGCTGGGACAAAAAGAATCATTATTTAGAAAAGCACTCTCTATTGGACTTAAGCGTGACACAGACAAAGCAATGGCTAAAATGCACCTTGCAGCAATTTGCATGAGCACCGGCAGACGCAATGAAGCCGACAATTTATTGGTTGAAGCAAAAAAATTAGATAAAGACGGCTTGTTGTCTGAGCATTTAAAATCTTTGAAAAAACAAATGGGTAAAACCACTTCTGCCAATCAAATCAGACAAGCGCAAATGATGAAAGGGCGCGGCGGTAAAATGAGATAAGCACTGATTCTTTTTCTCTCAAGACAAAGCATTTCCGGTTGCAACACAAA
>JADJGJ010000003.1 GCA_016708105.1 Crocinitomicaceae bacterium | reverse complement strand
ATGATGAAGAAAAACCTGAAGAAATGAAATCTCACGTAGTGCGGGAACGCACTTTTTGGCGCTAATCTAATCAGTTTGAAGAGCGTGAACCCGCTCCATTTTATGAAAAATTATTTCCTTGGTTCCTGATTCATCTAAATGGGTAACTAATGTTTATGCCTGTAATGAAGTAAGATATCTTTCTCTCTACAACGGAATTGATTTACATATCTATGAAAATAATGCTACGCTCAAATATGACGTGCTTGTTCCAGCCAGTGCTAACGCTGAAGATTTTGTTGTAAGTATGAAGGGCATGATAGAGTATATATTCAAAATGATCAACTAATCATTGAAACCAGTTTAGGAAATATCATTGAAGGCAAACCAAAGCATATCAAATCATTGATGATAAAAAACTGAAGTTGCATGTTATTATCAACTCAGCGGAAATCAAATGCACTGTTTTCCAAACAGCTATGATAATTCGGCTGTTTAGTTATAGATCCTGATTTAACTTTTCTATTCACAGGCTCTTCAGCTGACAACTGAGAATGACTGCCTGATCAGAACAAAAAATCTTATTGCCGCAGGAAATTGTATTTGGTTCTGGATGCCCTACCTCATCAGGACCATGACGGCTCATTTAACGGGGGACAAATTGATATAGGAATTACTAAATTTAATTCAACCGGATCAGGCATTCTTTTCTCTACTTATTTAGATGGAAATGATGAAAGTCTCCTCACTCATTAATTGTAAATGATGCCAATGAATTGTACGTGTTTGGCGTTACTTCGTCAACTAATTTTCCTGTCAGCGCAGGTGCTTATCAAACCACTAAACAGGGTGGGCATCTTTCATGTTTGACAACTATGTGACTTTTGATGGATCTGATTTATTCATCACCAAACTATCTGCATCAGGCAATTCAATTATTGGCAGCACGTATCTTGGTGGAACGGGTAATGACGGTATGTCAAGCGGTAATGACATTGCATTTAATTATGGAGATGTTTTCATGACGGTGAAATTATGGTTGACAATTCATCTGTCTATGTTACTTCCAGTACGCAATCTACTAACTTTCCAATTGTCGGAGGTTTTGATAACACCTAGGCGGCACGCAAAGATACGATTGTTGCAAAGCTCAATGGCAATCTTACTTCACTTCTTTGGAGTACTTATATTGGTGGATCAGGTTTAGAGTCGGTAACTCTGTTCAACGATTCTAATGGAGATATTTTGTTGCAGGCGGAACAACCGGTGCAAAATTTATTAAACACAACCTGGCAGCATGAATCCTGGTTTCAAAGGCGGAACAACTGATGGATACGTTTACCGTTTTGCTGCCCGGTTATGGTACCGTAAAAGGAACTTATCTTGGGACAAATGATTATGATCAAGCGTATTTTGTTCAGTTGGACATTGATAATTACGTTTATGTTTACGGACAAACCAAGGTCCCTACACCGTTACTTCAGGTCACTACGTTAATCCCAATAGCGGACAATTTATACAAAATCAGCAATGATTTAACTACCACACAATGGTCATCAGTGTTTGGCAGAGGTAGTGGAAACGAAGAAATTTCACCCTGCTTTTCTCGTAAGTGATTGTTATGAAATTTTATTGCGGGCTGGGGCGGTGTTACCAATTCAACCAACTCATCTGCCATTAATAGTACTACGCTTGGTTTCCTGTGACGCCGGATGCATACCAACTCACCACATCTGGCAGCAATTTCTAGTTGGCTCAATATTCTAAAGATAACTTACGTTGAAATATGCAACGCTATGGGAAGTACAACGGGGTGCCAATGATCTCTGAAGGATGGAGGAACTCTCGTTTTGACAAAGGAGGCGAATTTATCACGCAGTATGCGCGGCGTGCAGTGGTAATCCAAATGGTTTTCCAACTTCACTGTGTTTTCTCCAACTAATAACAGCAACAATTGTAATCTTGCCGCATTTCTTTTTGAGTTAAATCAAATTGAAGCCGCACTTGGTCTTGGAACTCCCGTGATATGCATTCCTGACCCTGTTATATTTGACAACAACAGCCAGAACGGGAATTCTTACTTCTGGGATTTTGGTGATGGATCAACTTCAACTGACTACGAACCAACTCACTTTTACACCACACCGGGTAACTACACCGCAATGCTTATTGTGTCTGATTCCATGGGTTGTTTTTTACCGGATACTGCTTATGTTGATGTAGAAATTCAATGTACAAGCTGGAGCAGGAACACTTGCTGATACTATTTGTCGGGTGAATCAGTACAACTTTGGGCAATTGGTGGTGACTCTTATGTTTGGGGTCGGGTGAATTTTTAGATGACTCCACAAGTGCAAATCAGGTGGCTACAATATGGGAAGAAACAACCTTCTCGTTGTTGTAGAAAGTGATTGCGGACAAGAACGGTTGATGTTATTGTACATGTCTTTGGTGCTGATGCTACGGCAAGTCCCTGATACGGCAATTTGTGTAGGAGGATCAGCTCAACTTTTTGTGGCCGGTGGTGAAACATATTATGGACACCGACGGTTTCTTTAGATGATCCATCAAGCTCCTCTCCAATAGCAACACCTTTAATTACTACCACATATTGTTGAAATTGTCACCCCTGAAGTTGCCATATTTTGACACGGTAAAAGTTATTGTTGATCAAGATTTGCCTTATCCAAATCTAGTTGATTACGTGGCACTCTGCAAAGGCGATGAAGTGCAGATTGCGGCGCATGGTGCGACAAGTTATTTGTGGAGCCCAAATTACAATATCAGTGCAACCAATATTTATAATCCTTTTGTTTGGCCATCGGTTGATACAAGTTATGCTGTTAAATTCACCAACGCCTGCGGTTCAGCTTTTGATACCGTACATGTTGATGTCATTGAAGTGACGGGATATGTTTCACCGGACACCATTATTTGTCCTGAAGGTGAAGCGGTATTATGGGCATCAGGCGGATGAGCTACAGCTGGACTCAGACAGGAACACTTTCTGATCCGCATGATTCTGTGACTACCGCCAGCCAAGCAACAACACAACCTACACAGTTACAATAACAGATATCTACGGATGCTCTACTTCACTAATCACAACAGTTGAATTATATGAATCACCTGTTATCACGGTATCACCGGCAGTCTATGCAGTAGAGGGAGATACAGTTCCAATTTGGGCTGAAGCAAACGGAACCATCATTTGGTCTCCTCCATACTATGTTTACTGTGTTGAGTGCGCTGAAAATTTTGTTTATCCTCCGGGTGAAATGATTTTATACCGCAGCAGTTGTAGATCAGAACGGCTGCACAGCAAGCGCCAATGTTCCTATCTATTTTGATCCTTTAATCTATGTTCCTAACGCCTTTACACCAAATGGAGATCAGCACAATAATTATTTTCAAGCAATAACTCAGAATATCTCTTACTTTGAAATGCTCATCTTTAATCGTTGGGGTGAAATTGTTTATTCAACATCTTCTATTGATCATCAATGGGACGGCACGTATAACGGCACAAAAGTTCCGGATGATGTATATGTTTGGGTAATCATCTACAAAGACTTGGATGAAAATGAACATCAATTAAGGGTCATGTCACCGTGCTGAAATAAAAGAACATTATGAGAATTCAAAAAATATTTTTTCCGGTATTTATCTGCGCAATAGCAATACTTGGCATGGCTGCAGCTAAAGCTGATTCACCGGCGTACATCTATGTTGATGGCAGCAATAATGAGTTCATTATTCGTACTGATAGTTTGATTTATAATCCGGTAAGTCCGGCTGAAAGTTCATCTGGAGAATATTCAGGTGGTGAACCAAAATCAACGCCCCTCAGTGAATCTGAATTTGACTCCATTTCAGCTTTAGTCAAATCAATTATAAAAGATAAACAGAATCAAATAGACACCCGTCTGATGGGTTGTGGTACACTGGTAATTGGCAAAAAAAGTTTATTTGTTGATTCCAACTCGTCACTTAAAATTGAACTGGAAAATTATTTAAGAACCAAGTTAGGCTTGTAATGCCTCACATGAATTTTATCTAATACAAACAACTACTTTTCGTCAGTGAAGCGTGGGTCAGTTTCCATTACGTGTCCACACTTTTTACACGTGCGCAAATCAAGTGAATTGTAAAATTCTCTGAATCGCGGCTGAAAATCTTTTTCTACATTCTCTAACTCAAAATAGGTTTCATGTAATTTGTGATTGCAATTATCACAAAACCAAAGTAAGCCGTCCCTGAAATTTGTTCCCTTACGCACACATTCAACTACAAGACCAACGGTATTTTCAGGACGTGCCGGACTGTGTGGGGTGTTGGCCGGCAGCAGAAACATATCGCCTTCTTTTATTTCAATTTTTCTGGCCTTTCCATCCTCTTGAATAGTTACAGAAATGTCTCCTTCAATCTGATAAAAAAGTTCTTCCGTTTCATTGAAGTGATAATCTTTTCTTGCATTTGGCCCGCCAACAATCATCACAATATAGTCACCGGATTCAGTGTACAAATTTTTGTTTGACACAGGTGGTTTCAGCAGATTTCTGTTTTCATCAATCCACTTTTTAAATTAAACGGAGCACGTATTGGCATAATATGGGGTTAGAATTCAGATGCTAAGATAAAAAACGCCCGAGGTTGTCAGGGCGTTTCATCAGATTAATTTTATTAATTTTTAATTACTCTAGTCTCAGCATTAAAATCTTCGCTGATAACACGTATCACGTAAACTCCGCGCTGAACGTCAGACATGTCAATGTAGAAATTACCATTAACATTTGTTACAACAAACGAGTTGACAATTTTACCTTGAATATCCATCACTTCAATAACTCCATTGGTGATCTCAAGATTGCTGATAGCAAGCACATCAACCACTGGATTAGGATAGATTACAAGATTGTTGATTTCAGACTCAGTCATGCCTGTACAATCTATGATGTTTACTGTAACTACTGCTGTATCATTTGGACAAACAGAATTATTAACAACATATTCAAAATCGTAAGCACCTGACATAGTAGTGTCTTCTGGCTGCCATAAGCTACCTGTAAGTGTCCCTTCTCCAGATACATTGTTCCAGTTTCCACCAAGATCAATTGTACCACTCAACCCATCAACCAAATTCACTGCTGACCAGTTACTGCATATATCGTTGATTACGCCATCATTTCCGGCTGATGATGCTGGGTAAACTGTCACCGTTGCTATCGTAGTGTCTGTTGTACATGCTGTAGTAACAATGTATTCAAAATTATAAGTACCATCAGGTAATAAACCAAGATTCAAATTTGACCCAGAAACCACACCAGGATTTGGAAGAAACTCCCATACTCCATTTGTTTCACCTTGAGTAATTACTGTATTAAGATCAAGAGTATTATCCAAGCGGCATACGTCCTCATTTCCGTCTACTCCTGGAGCAGGAATACAAATATCAACGCAAACCTGATCAATGTACAATCTCCATCCGTCTAAACCACCAGCTGGAACATGGAATGCGATATAACAATCACCTGAATAAGCACTCAAGTCAAGTGATGTATCTGCATAAGTAATATTAGAGTATGAATTCAGGGCCATCAATTCTTCAGTAAAATCAGCAGGGTCCATTCCTGTTGTAGACAACATAACTCGGAAGTCATTTGGCTCACCTGAACTTTGAACACGGTAGTTGAAAGTTAGAATTTCATTATTAGAAAGTGTAAGCATCGGCGAAATTAACCAATCATCATTTGCGCCTGCATTAAAATCTGTATAGAGAACCGCAGTTTGATCGCCTGAATAAGTGTTCAAAGTATAATTCATATCCCAAGCATCTGCATCAGCATTTTGGTTTTTTACAGTCCAACATTCTTCAGTTGGAGAATCTGAATCAAAACTTTCACAGAAAGCCTGAGCAATAAATGGATCACAAAGAGTAATTTGCGAAACCAGAATCCATGTAAATGGTGTAGTACCAGATCCACAGTCAGCTGCAACATAAATATCATATTGCGTGTTGCCATCCAGACCTGAAATATTGTAGAAATTTGCGTTAGCACCTGCAGAACCGATTTCTGTTCCAGTTCCAGGTGTAAATCCTGGTGCACCCCATTCAACGAACCACTCAGTCTCAGAACCATTTCCAGTCCAAGTAATATCAATCATGTCATTAGTAAAACCTGTAACGCTAAGTGCACTTGGTGCCAGAGCATCACCGATTACTACCGCATAAGTTCCACTGGTATTCATAGCCACATCTTGAACAACTACTGTATGAGAACCTACTGTCAAGTTTGTTGGAATGGCACCAAAGGCTCCACCATCTACAGAATAGGTAAATGGTGCTGTACCACATTGTACTGCACTTTGTGTAAACGTTCCATCATTTCCATTATTACAAGTTACAGAACCACCAACCAAGGTTACGTTTACACTTGAAATCGCAACAACAATTTCAGTTTCGGAGCTGTAGCAGCCATTGAGGTAAGTCATTGCATAAAAACTGTAATCGCCGGCAGTAGACGTATTTGGTAGAACAATTGTACCAACTGACTCAAGAGTGCTTCCTGTACCTAAAGAAGTACCGGCAGATGGAGCATCAAACCATTCAATTGTGTAGCCAGGCATTGGTACAGTATAAGGAGGGATATTAGCAAGATAATTTCCACTTGCAACAACAACCATGGATTGATTCATTACGTTAAATGAACACTCAGAAACCCAAGAACCAATTGCGTTGAATACGGTGGTGATAACATCACCTTCATTAACAGGGAATGTAACAGATCCGGCAGAACCACTTGGAAGTGTAACGCCAGAAAGTACAGGTACACCATTCAATAAAACATCAATAGTGTTTACGTTCCATCCGTCACCATAACTATCAATAATATTCAGCGTGTAATTTCCAGAAACAGGCATTGGAGTAGGGTCAGCAGACACGATTGCAGAAAGATCACCGGTACATGCAAATACAGTTGGATCAGTTGTTGAAGGTGCATAAGGAATCAACGTGCTTATGGTTACAGCTAATCCAGAGGCATCCGACCAACATTGACTAGTTGGGTCATAAGCTCTCACGTAGTAAGTAACACTAGTTGATCCCGCATAAGGATTGACTGCATCATCAGCAGTAGAAGTACCTGTTGAACTCGTTCCTTGCCAGTAATAAACAAGACCCATTGGAGCCGCTGCTTCAGTTAAGGTAGTTCCATCAGTAACACAAGCAGGATTCATAGCAGCAACTGGCACCGGTGGTGTAGCAGCTGTAGGGAAATTAGTAACAGTGATTGATGATGAACTAGCTGACCAGGTTGCTGCAACAGAATTATAGGCTCTCAAATAGTATGTTCCATTTGCAAAAATTGTATAAGGCCCTGCATAAGGTTGTGTCATGTCAGTTCCTGAAGCAGAAGACTGCCAGTACCATGTAACATCCGTTGCGGGAGTACCTACTACGTCAATCGTTGATCCGGCAGAACAAGTTGGCACGCCTGGTGCTTGAGTTGGAGTTGGAGGTGTAGCTACACTCACGGTACCATTCAAAGTGAATGAACCCGGGCAAGGACTAGCCGGAGTAGGCCATGTATCAATCATGATATAATATGTAACGCCTGCTGTCAAATTCCCAACATTTAGTGTTTTTGAACTCGCACTGCTGGTTATATTGGCTACACAAATACCACCGGAAGTTGGGCATCCATTATATACAAAAATTCCTGTATAGGTTTGACCGGTATACGCAATTGTCACACCTGTGTAATCATAGGTTGGTGTCCAGCTGTAAAGAGCTTCCAAACCTTCAACATAAGAAAGACTGCCGCAAGCAACGGCATTTCCGGAGTTAACATCATTTGTTCCCCCACATACGAGGGTTTCCACATGGGGCATGCTTGGAAAGGCAGGAAGAGCGGTTGCTCCACCACAGGTGGTAGCCAGCGCTGCACCGGTCATTCCAAAGAAACCGAGAGCTAATAGTAAAGACTTTTTCATATTTATTTGTTTAGTGTTGAAGGGGACAAAATTACGTACTATTTAAATCAGGAGACTACTTTATGTGCACATTTTTTCACATTTCAACAAAATAGCAAGGACGAAACCAATGGCTAAATCGTTCATTATTAGTGCTTTTTGACCCAAAAATCATTGTTTATATAACTTTCATTAACAAGCAATGAACCAACTTGTTCACAATCACTTAACTTTTGTTTTCAACAAAACAGCCAATATATGATTCCCTAAAACAATTTTATAACACATCACATTTGATTCTATTTGTGTATACTTTTGAAAAAAACATCATCCATGAATCTGAATCTCCAAAACAAAACCGCCCTGGTATGCGGCAGCACACAAGGCATTGGTAAAGCTACCGCTATTGAACTTGCATTGCTTGGTGCAAATATTATTTTGCTTGCAAGAGATGAAAACAAATTAAAAGCGGTTTTGAGTGAATTAGACACATCTAAAAACCAAAAACACAATTTTTTGGTTGCTGATTTTTCTCAAAGTCAAGAACTGGAAAAACGGATTCATGATTTTTTAAAAGATAAATCTGTTGAGATATTAGTAAACAACACCGGCGGCCCAGCGGCGGGACCTGTTAATTCAGCATCATTAGAAGAATTCAGAATTGCTTTCAACATGCATTTAATTTGCAATCATATTTTAGTGAGCGCAGTAAAAGATAAAATGATTGCCGCAAAATACGGACGCATCATCAATGTGATTTCTACTTCAGTTAAACAACCTTTACCTAATTTAGGTGTATCAAATACCATACGAGGCGCTGTTGCCAATTGGAGCAAAACATTAGCCAATGAATTGGGTCAATATAATATCACCGTTAACAATGTTCTGCCGGGTGCAACCAACACAGCACGATAAAAATCTATTCTTGAAAATAAAGCTGCAAAAACCGGTGAAAGTTATGATAGTTTACTCAAACATATGGCTGATGAATCACCCATGAAACGCATTGCAGAACCTGAAGAAGTAGCAAGCGTAATTGCATTTTTAGCGTCTCCGGCTGCAAGCTATATCAACGGAATTAACGTGCCGGTTGACGGGGGGAGGACTAAGAGTTTGTAGTATGAGGAATAGCGGATTGAATGAGGGAATGTGTTAGCGTTTCTATTCTTGCTGCTGAACAGTAAAATTACAGAATCGCCTGAAAAAAATTTAATCGCCCACCGCATGATTACCGAAAGAACTTTAGAAGAGAAAATTGATAACACAATTCTAACCAAAAAAGTCTTGCCAACATGACCATCAACACCGGTGAAAAATGGATTGGAGAATTATCCGATACCGAAATCAGAGAGATTGTTCAGTTGAAGGATGACATTTGAGAGGTCACAGCTACTACACTCAGACATAAGACCATATTCAAGGAGACTAATTCTCCCTTGCCACCGCAAGCTGCAGCCATAGCTATTATACCTGCAGCGCGTCTCAAACTACTCATTTTGAATAACAATAATAAACTGTTGAAGAACCTGATGAGTTAGATATGGGTGCTAATACCAAATAATTGCTTGTTAATGCATCAATTGTATACTGATCTATCAGCGTTTGGTGTGCTTCATTAATATACCAACCGCTACCTAAAGGATAATAACATAAACCTGGAGACCCATACATTTGTTTGGCAAAGGTGTGATTCGGATAAAGATCTAATGAAAATTCTAACTTACAACCTGCATCTGTGTGATAGGTTGTAGCTACTATTGTATCATATATTGAATTGACCACCTGAACAGTACTGTCAAGTGTCCAGATGCCTTCAAGAGCTAATTCTGTTGGTGTGTACGTTATAGGACAAGGAGGGCAATCGCCGCCGCAATCAATATCTGTTTCTGTTCCGTTTACCACGCCATCAGTACAATTTGGACCAGAGCAACCGATTATAAATCCGGTTGATAGAATTAATAAAAACTTTATCATAGAATTTAAATTTATTGGTGAAACCATTTTTCAATTGTTAAAACTCCCAAAAAGATAACTGCCGCTACCTATTATTTTTCTTAAATGACTGCACTGTATAAGCGACAATAAGTCCACCGGCTATTAGCCCAAACCAAATCCATTGTCGTTTCTTTTTCTTTTTTGCATTTTCTGTCAAATAAACAGCAAGCTCTCTGTCCGTCATTTCCTCCTCAATTTCTGAATTATCATACTCAGGATAACCCCGATCAGACTGCGTAGTACCAATGTTAGAAATGATGCTTAAAATCAGAATCAATATTATCTTTTTACATTTTTTCATTGGATACGAATCAACTATTAATGAAATATACTCCGCCCATGAAATTTCATTCTTTAATACATGAGAGCCAGACAATTGTGCAATTTTCTGCAGATTAACCCGCTAGTTCAGGATTAAACTCCACTTGAATATTTCTTAGGCATTAATTATACAATCTGCCTCACAATAACATTATAGTTCAGTCCAACTCATCAACTTTTATCATTTCGACAAATGTCTCTTCTATAATTATATCGAACTGATTCATGAATTTATTAAGGTCACTGTAAATATTTTTCTGCGCAAGCGAACTTGAAGTGCTTTTTAAATTATCTAAGTATAGATCTTCCAACGGATGTTCCTCGTTGATCGTCTTTCCGGCTTTATATGTAGTACACTTGTATGTAAATCCTCTAATATTTATCGTATATGAAGATTTTGAATGCATGACCAACTGAACTTTGCCCACAATTGATTGAGATAATATCTTCTTTTTAGCCAGCCCAAATAGTGGTGTGACTCTGATCTTTGTGGGCACACCTAGCATAACTTCGGCATTCATCGTTGTGTCCATACACGTACAAATTGCAGAACCACCCTCGCAGGCAGGAGATATGCTGCCAAAAAATGTGTAATTTTTATTTAATAGAAGGTTGCTTTGTGACTGTGTGAATTCAGAAATTTTCTCCATCAATTTCTTACTAAAATCATACTGGTTCATACCGCCATTGCTGAAATAGTGGTTTAGACAATTTTGCGAATTACCCATATCATGGGAAAAGGAGAAGTATATCATCCCATTTTTAAGCGGTAACGAGTCTGTATCGATTTGTCCGAATGAGAAAGAAATTGAATGCATCGCTATTGAAAAGATCAATAAATGTTTCATAGGATTAAATGATTTCATACTTATTCAAAATTAAATCCGGTAATATCAACACATCGATCCTCGTCTGCATTCACTTTTTTCAGTATTTTCAGTGATGTCTCCTCACCAAATTCAATGTAATATCCATAGATTACATCGTCGTGACCTGTTCGTTCATGTATTTCAAACTCACAAGAGTCCAAATCTGACGCGGACAACCTAAAAAATCCGCCAAATCATCATAATTATCTTTCATTTCGTGTCTATTAAAGTGTCCCATATTAAACTTCAATAACAAATATACAAAATAATTTCTATTTATAGAGGGTCTATATATAGAGTTACTATTGATGAACTGTTTTTGGAGATTTGTTATGTGAAATCTGAACTAAAATCAATAGAACAGAAATACCTCAACAAATTGGTTGATAGAATTATTCATTTGAGAAAATCCAAAGGTTTGAGTCAAGAAAAACTGGCTATAGAAAGTGAAATAGCAAGATCGTTGATGCGCGGTTATGAGCGCAAGGAACGTAATATTTCTTTCGGAAATCTGGTACGCATTATTAAGTTGGGATTGAATATGAGTGTCGAAGAATTTTTTGCGGAAGGTTTTGATATTACTAACAAGGCCAAAAAATCAAAATAATCGTGGCGCCCATTAAGTCGTAACACAGTGTTATTATTCACGCAACCCTTTTCACTTTCCTCCCACTTTTCAAACTGCGGATAGTTTCATTGATTGCGTACGACTTAATAAACCCTTTCATAGATAGATCTTCATCCAATGCTTCCCATCTGATTCCTACGCAACTCGCAGATTATACCGCAATACGATTGGACTAAAGAATAAGTGTAAATGGTATAACCTTTGGATAGAGTCGTTTTGTATATTCTTTTTAGCGCTTTTCATAAAGGTGTTAAGGCCGGTAAGGACGCGTAGAGATTCATAAATTTTTAACCTGAGGGCATTCCTAAAATTTATTCTAATACTCCTCTCCCATCATGGCGTCATAGGCACATTGATGCACGCGTTTGCGGATACCGTATTCATAGGTTTTGTTATTCACGGTTGGGTGAACGGCGTTAGACAAATAAATATAAATTAATTCGTGTTCAGGGTCAATCCAAAAACAGGTGCCGGTGAAACCTGTGTGACCATAAGTGCTCAATGATGTGTTGGGTGACATACCAAATGATACTGAACCCATGGATGGTTTGTTGAATCCTAATCCGCGAAAACAATTTTCCTGACGTGAGGTGAATTTTTCAACGGTTTCTGCCTTCAAATATCGTTGACCATTATACACTCCTTTGTTGAGTAACATCTGGAATAATATGACTAAATCATTTGCTGTTGAGAAGATACCGGCATTACCTGCTACTCCTCCATGCAAAGCTGCGTTGGGATCATGCACATGGCCATGCAAAAGTTGTTTTCTCCACCAGGTATCATTTTCTGTTGGCACAATAATATCTCTGCTGTATTTTTTCAGCGGACGATACATGGTGTGATTCATTCCTAATGGTTTGTAAAAGGTATTGTACAAAAATTCTTCAAATACATTTTTATCCTTCAGTTGTTTTGTTGGCTGATTGAAACCAAATTTTGCAGAATCTTTTTGAATGATACTTTTAAAAATAAAATACAAAGTATTCATGTTGACATCACTGTAGTGATATGACTTATCAGGATTGAGATAAATCTGATTTAATTTGAGCCACATTGAATCTTGCTGTTCTCTTTCCAAATAAAATCCCTCAGCTACTTCAGTATTATAAACTGAATCCGGACGATCACAATAATATTTATCATATCTGCCATAATCAGGTGTGGTGTATTTCATGTATTTGATAACGGGAAAACCTGCAGGCATTCCGCTGCAATGGGTGAACAATTCCTGAAACGTGAGATTGCGAATGGTACTAGGAAATTTCAAATGCAAGCGCAATGAATCCGGCAAATAGGTAGCAAGACTGTCATCTAATTCATACATGCCCATTTCATAAAGTTTCATGCCTACCATGGTAGTGGAAACAACTTTGGTTATTGAAGCCAGATCATACATGGAATTTTCAGTTACCAAAGATTGTCCTTGATAGGTATGTTTTCCAAAAACACGATCATACACAATACAACCATTTTTTGCAATTAAAACTTGTCCTCCGGGGAAAGCGTGATTACTCATGCAATTACTCATCATGCCTGAAATATAGGCAAGGGTGTCTGCATCTAATCCAACAAAATTTGGATCAGTACGAGCAAGTAATTTTTTCTCCAAAAAAATTCCTTTTACCAAAGTATCCGGCAAGTAAAAATCTCCGTTTAAGGTGAGACGTGAAGTGATCTGTTGCACCAACATTCCTACTGAAAAATCATTTATTTCAGGATAAAAAATTAAATTAGGACAAGCACTCAACTTTTCATAATGCGCAGGATTTGAGAACGCAACCAAGGTGTTTTTTTCTGCTTTTATTTTATTTATTTCTGCAAGAAAATCATCACTGCACGTGTCATCCAACATAATCACTTTATTGCCTTTTGAATTGATTATTTCATTCAGATTTTTGTTGTCTGCTTTTTTATTTACTATGCTCACTCCGCAATCTGTTCTTGTCTTTTGACTCAAATTTGTTATCTTATCTGTATACAAAGTAAATTTTGATTTGAACGGAATTAACTTACCATCATTACGCAACAACGCGGTGCTTTTTGACTGAAAATTCAGATGGATATAATTTAATTCTTCACTGCTATTAACGGGTTTTTTATATTCAGGTCGTTGTGCTTTTCGTTTGAGAATTCTTTTGGTGCTTTCATCAAAAATAATTTGTTCTTCTGAAGAGGGCTTCCATGCTGAAAATGTCTCAGGAGATTCAAGTCTTTTATACACTAGGTCTGTTCCATTTCCCAACAGGTAGTTGATCATTTGTTCCTTTGTACGTACAATAAAAATTCCTGCAAAAGAATATGATTTTCGGTAATTGTTTAAACTAACACTGTCATATTGCTGCAGTGTCAACTCAATTGCATGATTACACCATGATAAACTATTGAGAAAATCATCAAAATCAGTTTGTGCATTTTGATCATGAAAGTTTTGAATTACCGGCGTGATACCTTGTTTCAAATAAATGGAGTCAAGCCAAGCACGATTGAATTTATCAGGTGGTATGGGTTGATTAAAATTGAGTAATTGAAATCCTGCCTCACCAAAAAATTGCGTGAATGAAAGATCACGTGCATCTTTGTTTGCCTCCCACCATGGGTATGAAATGGTATTTGTTATTTCAGTATAATCAGCGTAGAAAAATGGCTGAACCAGTTGGTGTGTATCAAGTATATTTTTTAGTCTTTGAATGCTGTCTGTATTCCAATTTATCAAATGAAGAGCGCCAGGTTGATGTTCCACAACCCAATTAGCAAAACTATCTATGGCCTGTTGGTAATGATCAGGAATTTCAAAGATGAGGTGTTGATTGTATGCTTGTTCTTGTGTAAGATTACCAAAAATAGAATCAGCCCAAAATGAGGTGCTGTCAATTCCCGCTTCATGTTGCTCAACACTGTTTGATTCTCCGCCACATGAGAAGAACACAAAAGCAAACAAACTATAGGCAAAAAAAAACCGGTAAAAAAAGTGATGCATCCTCAATAACAATTATCATTCAAATGTACAATAATCTGCTGAATGCAAATGAGTATCAATTGCCTTCTTCCGCTTTGAAAAAAGTGAAAAGCAATTTCTAGTTTTAATTTCAACTAAAAATAGAAATTCAAAATAAAGTGATTTTTTTAATTACCTGAGAACGGTAATGTGACCAACGTATTCATGTGGCATTAATTCACGATCAACAACTCTTGCCTTATAAACAAAAACACCATCAAACGCTACTTGATTATTATACGTGCCATCCCAACGGAAATACTGATCGGTGGTTTCGTAAATTAAATTTCCCCAACGATCATAAATCTGGAATAAAAAGTCAGTTGCACCAATCACACTTACCTCATAATAATTATTGAAGCGGTCAGCGTTTGGTGTAAAGCTATTTGGCGCATAGAAATAGAATTCAGGTTTGATGTAAATTGGTTTTGTTACCGTATCAGTACAACCAATCTCATTGAATGCAACAAGGGTAACATCATACCATCCCCAATGGCTATATGTAGTCAAAGGAGAATTATTAGTAGAAAAATCTCCGTTGTCAAAATACCATTCCCAAGCAACTCCTCCGCTGGATAAATTTTGGAATGCCACGGGTAAATCAACCATAGGTTCATTGGTGAGAACACCAAAATTTGCATGAGGTCTTACTACCTCAACTATGGTTGAGCCATCAATATGATAGGTGTGACAATCATCTTCAACAGCGACGGTATACGTGTGAGTATAATTAGGCGACACCATTACAGAAGAAGTTGTTTCACCTGAATGATACCAATAGTAAGTATAGTTACCCAAACCTTCAGATGCAATCACAAAAATATTGGCCGTATCACCCGGACAAATCAATTGATCAGGTGACATAATTAATTCTAACACGGATGCAATCACCGTAACAGTTATATTCGTTTGCGTTGGAGATCCGCAACCATCTTCAATCATAACAATGTAGGTAGTTGTAACCATAGGAGAAACAGTAACTACAGGACCGGTGCCAATGGTAGTTGTTCCATCCATCCATGTATAAGTAAAGGAACCTTCACCGCCTGAAGCCTCAGCGTAAAGAACAACCGGAGTATTAGGACAAAGTACTGACGTATCAGGCGAAGTGATTATGCTGATTGGCGGATAAACCGGAACGGTAACAACCGCTGATCCATTTGCCGGTGTACCAATACAGATATCAGTTGCCGTGAGTGTATATGTGGTGGTTGATAATGGAGCAACAAGGATGTCTTCTGTAGTTTCACCTGTTGTCCAAGAGAAAGTATAAGGTTCAATTCCACCGGTGACAGTGGCATTCAAAGTAACTTCTTCACCGGGGCAATGCAACGAGTGACCTGGTATACTCACTTGTAAAGGCGCTGTATTTTTTATGACAAGATCAAGAGAAATAAAAGTACTTGTACCACATGGATCAGGCTGATTCAATTGAATAATAATAGTTTCATCTCCTTCAGCCAATGCGTCAGAAAAAGCATCAACTGTGAAGGTCACGGTAGTTTGTCCGGCAGCAAAATTTACTGATGGTGGAATGTTGGAATAATCAACTCCTTCAGTTGCGGTGCCTAATACAGTGATTGGAATACTTTCAGCTGCCGCCGCCATGGATGCAGGACGACTAACCGTTACAGTAACTGATTCACATCCTTCAGCCATCTGATAATTATTACCAAAATGATCATTGGTTAAGTCTCCATTAATTTCAATGGGCGCAAAACTTGCGAGTGAGTTTGCTTCCAAAAAAATTCCTGAATCATAAGCGCCATCACCCGCATCTGCAATAGCAATTACCAAGTGATAGGTCTCACCACATTGAACATCTGCTTTAGCTTCCATCACTACCGTGAAGCCATCATACTGAATGTAAAAACTACTGCCGTTGTATGGTGCATTAGATCCTGTACCGTTGTTGACGTAGTATGTACAATTCTGGCAAGGCCCAGTATTGGATGTTCCGTTGTTGATGTTGTCAATTGAAACCACACCACGCCGCCGGGAATATTAGCCATATTATAAGTACCTCCAAAGCCCGGACCCGTGATGAAAAAAAGCAAATGCATCATTAAAACCGCCGTCAACCTATTCAGGATATTCATCAGAACCAAAAACATTTCTGAACTTCACACTGTCCCTTTGTGGCACCAAATCAAATTCAAGAATGGCAGCATTATATGTTGAGGCTCCGGCAAGTGTAGTGAGCGGAGTATAACCGGGTTCTCCATTATCAATGCCGGCACTTCCACTGTCATTAGGGCCGTGCGGACCATTACCTCCAAAAAATCCACCTGAATTTAAAACTGTACCTGTGGTTAATAGTATTCCGTTACTTAATCCAAGATTAGTGCCTGTACCGGTAAAAGAGCCAATTGCTTCAGGGTGTCCGTTATACATTACGTTTGACACTGCTACTCCACTGCCCACAAGCACGTTTTCTACCAGTTGTGTCGGCGTCATGGAAGTTGAGGTAGTTAATTGTCCGTATACCTGAACTTGAACAAGCAGCAGCATGCTGAGGAAAGATATGTGAATCAGACTTTTCAGAAATCGGGTGTTTTTTTTAGCAGTTAGTTGATTTGCCTGTTTAGTATATATAACGTCAAATCAAGTAAATGGTTGTTCAAATGTAAGCAAAAAACGAGCCAAATGTATGAACCATTGATTCAACTATCAGATGATTTTAAAAGACACCGACTGTGACTTTGAATATTAAATCCTTTCAGCAGGCTGCGGATATGCTTTAACATATTTTTCAGCACTGAGTTTCAGATGACAAAGATCAGGCAGAATATCTTGTATTCTAAGGTGTAATTAAATTCGGTATTTTTGTCCATCTTGAAATGGACTGAGAAAATAGGACAAATCATTGAGCGCATGCGTGAAAAGCATAAGCTCACTTATATGGATGATACCACCTACCATGAGAAGTGGAGTTTCTCGGTATCTTCTATGACCATTCTTTCAGTAATTATATTTTACACTTTGCTGGTGATTGTTACTGTGATGATTTTATTCAGGTATACTTCACTCAGCACCATTGTTAGCACGCAATCAGCTGATGAAACAAGACTGATGCTGGAACAGCAGAATAAAACCATTGATTCATTATACCAAATGACCAATAAAAATGATATTTTCTACGAGACATTAAACATATACTCACTGATGAACCATTTGATGACAGTCTTTATCTTCAAAAGCAAGACACTACGTATGTAAATTATAAACCTGATTTTTCAAGATCAGCTGAAGACAGTTTGTTCAGAGAGCAAATGGAAAACCAAAATCAGTTCCAACGGGAAATCCGAGAGTTGCGGTAGATTTTCTTTACCCGGTGAACGGTCAGATTTCACAATCATTCAAGCGGCTAAAGATCACTTTGGTGTTGATGTAGTACTGTGGCTGATGAGCCGGTAAAGCCTGTCTTGATGGAACTGTAGTGGTTGCCACTTGGGTTCCGGGTGAGGGCAACATTCTGATTGTGCAACACAACAATGAATTATCGGTTTACAAACACTGTTCAGTATTATTAAAAACACAAGGAGATCGCCAATTAACCGGTGATCCACTTGGAATAGTAGAGCAACACAGGTGAAAACACTTCAGGGCCTCATCTTACTTTTGAACTCTGTAAAGGGGTTGCGTTAAATCCACAAGAATATAATGCTTTCTGATAAAAAGAATCCTTGTCTAAAACGTCTTTGATTCATTGATTTATATTACTTTTGAAATTCAAGTTCGGCACAGCATGTGGTTTTCAAAATTTCACAAATGATTTTGCGCTATCGGATTTTGCCATTCTGATTGCAATATTTTTACTTACAGCATTCTTTGGATATTTTGCGTTTGCAAAATCAAAATGGACAGCGCTATGGAACCATGTTACTTAAAGATTCTGAACCAAAACGTGATTACGAATTAGTGAAAAGCAGTTTTGGCAGGTAGTGAATCACTTTTAATTTTTGCTGCCAAACAGAGGGGATCTTTATTCGACTTGAAAGCAATTAATGCTTCGAATTTGGACTTGAAGTAGCAAAATCAGATGCATAGATTCTATTTTTTCTGGAAGCAACATCTTTACCAATTGGCAAAGATACTGTAAATGAAAAGTTTTCTTTGACAAAGTAGTGAGATCAAAACCTCAAACACAAGCGAGGTAGATAGTCTCAAAAATCATTCGCTCAAACCCTGTAAAAAGATTTTGATCTATAACCCTGAAACAAACACCTCTCTTTTGATGGCATTTGTTGATGAAGGCATCATAGCAAATGTGAAAACTCCTAAAAAGAGCTTATTAAGGTAGAAGAAATTGCTTTGAACATGAACCGGTGTTAGGTGAAATAAGGGTATCAGTATGCCACACCTTACGAAGTGGCGGTTGCTAAAAACTTGAGGGTGAACTTGTTTTCTCATCGCGCTTCATTGGCGTAACCTCTTTAGTACTCTTTATTTTTTCAGATCAGTTAACGTGGTGCTCATTTGTATTTCCAGTTGTATTTATTGGTGTTATTCTGGCATTGGGAACATTAGGTTTGTTGGGGTATAAACTGTCTGTTATTGTGGTTGATTCCCCTTTGATGATTTGCATTAATATACCCAATTGTACCCACCTCATCACAAAATATCATCAAGAGATTAAACATCACGGCAATAAAATCAAAGGGCTTTCAGAGTTATTGTAATATTGTCTTGCCTCATTATGACCAACCTGACCACCGCACTTGGTTTTGGTACTTTCTGTACAAATTCAGAAAGACTATTTGAATTTGGCGTGGTTGCATCCATTAATATCATGGTGGTTTTTATTCTTTGCCTTACCGTATTGCCAATTATTTTAAGCTATTCCAAAGTACCCCAAACTAAACATCTTAAACATCTTGAAAAACAATGGCTGGTATTTGCAGTTGAAAACGAATACCTCAGCGTATATAAACGCAAATGGATTTATGCCGGAGTTGGTATTATCGCCATTATATCAATATTCGGAATTATCGAATAAAACAACCGGTAATATCACCGGTGATTTGCCCTCAGGATGATCCCCCACGATCACACAAGATCTTTGCATTTCATTCAAGACAATTTCAGAGGCTCTATACCATTTGGATATATTAATCAACACAAAGATTCTAATGTCTACTGGAATCAGTTTCAAAAAAATAGAAGATGTGCAAAACTACCTTGCAACATTTGAGTATTTTTCAGAAAATCACTTTTCTGTTGCTGACGGTATTAAAACATCAACATGGCGTACAGCAATAATGATTCATCTCGTTATGTTATTCCGTCTGTAACCAAGGAGACAGCAAAATGCTGCCGTGTTAAAAACTCTGCGGGCGGAACAGGTTCCAACGCTTTTCTAGATTCAACCAAAACCATTACCCGCATCACCATGCAAATTCGTGACACGGGCGCTTATGAAATACAGGCTATTGTTGATAGCATTAAACCGTGATTGGATCGGTTATTGATCAATCCTCAAATACGCTCGCCATGGATAGTGCGTATCAGCAAATCATCGGAAGAAAAGTGGACAAGAAAAACTGGTGCATTACAAATTTGTTCTATTCTGAATATCCTACGGCGTTCATTGATGAAAAGATTTTGTTCAGGCACGGATGATGTAAACAATATAGATGAAAGTTCACTCTACGCAAATCATGACAATGCCGGATTCAATGACAGTCTCAAAAGCAATTGATGAAAACCACTGGGATGAAACCTTTACCGGAACAATAGTAGTTTTTCATCAAACGGAACATAATATCTTGTTATCAATTTGTTTACTTCACTTTTCTATTGCTAATATGTATTAATCGGGTTGATTATAAAAAAAAAAGTGCATTCCTTTTCGAAATCATGGCGCATGGTTATTATTTCCTCTCTTGTTCCAAATTTTATTCCATTGATGACTACCTTGCTGCTATCATGGGATGTCTTGGTGTGCCCATGGGAAACCTCTGCCGCTACTTTTGTATTCAAGGTGCATTTGGTATTTCAGTTGATGACACCCTGAACATTTTCTGCTAAATCTTCGGACAAGAACTAAAGCTTGAAGAACATGATTTAGAAGATGTGTACTGATGGCCTTGCGTGAAACCGGTACAAGATGAGTTATGCGTCTATCATTCTTTTCTTTGGATGGATGTTACTTTTTCTGAGTTTGGTGTTTCAAAGCGCTGGGCATACTTGTTTCTCTTACACTGCTTGTGTCTATGCTCTCAAATTTAATTGTATTACTAACTGCTTTTGTGGATGGATAAAAAGATGATTACAAAGCCGTGCGTGAACCCATGCTTCAAATATTTCATGAAGAAGAAGACATGAATTTGACAATCTTGAAATTTGATAACGCCGTGAGGAAAATGACGAGGCAAGATTCAAACTCGAAGCAGATCAACGATGAATAAATTTAGGAAGTTTATCTCAAACTGACTCAAGCAAGCTGTTTCAAATTCGGCTCCCCAAAACACCTGCTCTGCTGTATCAGCCCATGCAGTATATACTTTCTCGGGTGGAAAAAACATGAGACCAGTTGACTTTGATGTCATGCAATGCTTTTGGAAAACCTGCTGAACAAGTATGAACGCAGCATTATCTGTTGAGCTTTTCATAATTTCAGTTTAATTCATGATGATATCATGGATGCCGCGCCATTACGCAGAGGTAAAGCAACAGTGCACACAAAATGGAATACCCATGTTGGAATTCTCAGCGGAGCTGGAATGCGGATTGAGGCGTGCAAAGACTCAGAACACCTACTCACCTGTAGTTTCACATGCGCTGATAGAAGTATTTAATAAAAACGGCAACTGAAGTGTGTGAAGGTCAAAACTCGATATGGACTTTGAAAAAACGTTCAGATGTAACGTTGAAAGAATACATTGAAATGATTCGTCTCAAAACATCTGTATTGTTAGGGTGTAGTTTACAGTTTGGGGCTATAGTTACTCAGCGTGATCTTTCTGACTTCAAGAAAAATATATTGAATGGAAAGCCAATTCAAATATCGGCCAAACACAGACACTTGCTTTTTTCGACGTAATGGTGATCAAACAAAAGTTGCAAACAAACCGGTGGTGACACTTGCAAAAAACATTTTCTTGTACTAAAGGCTTTTGAACAAGCTGATCAGA